>JAYWCV010000111.1:0-36222 GCA_043780275.1 Chitinophagaceae bacterium | reverse complement strand
GCCAGTGCCATTTCACGGTTGAAGGAATTCAGTTTGTCGGGCCGGTTGAGTGTAATAAAACCAATGCTGTCTTTAACCTCAAATAATATAGAGCTCATGTTTGAAAATTGAATTACGAATATACCAATTATGGTTTGGAGAAGGAGTGCTTAGTGACACTTGAAATAATCAAAAGGTTCCATGCAATCCTTGCACTGGTATAAAGCTTTGCAGGCGGTACTGCCAAATTCGCTGACCAGCCTGGTGTTGGTGGAATTGCAAAGCGGACATTCCACACCGTCATGGGGTATGGAGAATTTTTTATCGGGTGGGGCGATGCCGTACTCTTTGAGTTTCCGTTTTCCTTCTTCACTCATCCAGTCTGTTGTCCAGCAAGGAGATAGCTGGTTGATGATTTTTACGTTTTTGTAACCATGCGACATTAATGCCATGCGGATATCGGCATTGATCATATCGGTTGCCGGGCAACCGGAATAGGTGGTGGTTACCGTGATAACCGGATCATTATTTTCGAAATGAATGCTTCGGATTATACCCAGATCCAATATAGATAATACCGGTACTTCCGGATCGCAAACATCTTTTAAAATATCCAGTATCTTTTTTTCTTCGGCTGATATGTTTTCATTGCTTACCATGCTGCTCCGGGGTATGTTCTATGCACCGATTGCATTTCTGCTAAAATAAATCCCATATGCTCAGTATGAATTCCTTTCTTGCCGGCCCCCATCCAACTTCCCCCCAAGGGGGAAGGGTCAGGAACTTTCAATGTTGCTTCTTCTAAAACAGTTTTGACTTTTTGCAGCCATTTTTCTTTCAGTAAAGAAAAATTTATACCTGAAATTATTTCATAATCTGCCGGTTCAAAAAATTCTCCGGTATAAGACCATAATGCATCAACAGCCTTCAACATCCGTTGATGGCTTTCTTCGGTTCCATCGCCCAGACGGATCACCCATTCGCTGCTCCAGCGTATATGATAAGTGACTTCTTTCAACGATTTTTCTGCGATAGCGGCTATTTGTTTATCGTCATTGTTTTGCAATTCGGCAAATAAAAAAAACTGGTAGGCACTGAATAAAAACTGACGAAGGACAGTCTGAGCCCAGTCGCCTTTTGGTAATTCAAGCAGCAGGTAGTTTTTAAATTCACGTTCGGTACGTAGATAAGCAAGAGTATCTTCTGAGGCCCCGGCCCCTCCTAAATCCTCCCCCAAGGGGAGGACTTGAGAACTATCTTTTAAGTTTGAAGTCTCATTTATTATTTCTGCAGCATATTGATAAAAATGCCGGGCCTGTCCAATCAGGTCGAGTGAAATATTAGTGATGGCAATATCCTGTTCCAGCACGGGTCCATGTCCGCACCACTCGGCATTGCGTTGGCCAAGGATCAGGGCGTTATCGGCTAAGTGAAAGGTGTAGGCCTCCCTAAATCCCCGTCCGACCAGATCATCCGGGCGGGCCTCCAAAGGAGGGACTTTCGAAGATTCATCTGTATTGAATGTTTTTTCCATTTTCAGTTTGTTAATAAGCCCTCCCTTTGGGAGGGTTTGGGTGGGCATTTACATATGCTTCAACTCATCAGGTAAATCATAAAAAGTGGGATGACGGTAAACCTTGTCACTCGACGGGTCGTACAGGCTTTCGGCTTCATCCGGATTGGTAGCATGAATATATTTCGATTCAACCACCCAGATACTTACGCCTTCCATTCTGCGGGTATAAACATCTCTTGCATTTTCAATAGCCATTTGTGCATCGGCTGCATGCAAGCTTCCGGCATGTTTATGATCGAACCCCTGTTTACTGCGGATGAAAACTTCCCATAGAGGCCAATCAGCCCCCTCCAAACCTCTCCCACCGGGGGAGGCTTTTGAAGAGTCGTTTAATTCGCTTCCACCAGAGCTGTCATCGGGGATATCGCCGTAATAATATTTTTTTAGAAAATTATTCATGGTTTAATAATTTATTTTTTAAAACCTATTCGTTCTCTTTTTACTAAATTTTCTGTTTGCTGTTTTTCGTTTAATAAAAGTTCTAATACTTTATATACGTCTTCAAAATTTTTATTGTATTTCTTTTCCAGCTTTTTAATTTTATCCTGAAGGTCTTTATAATTCAATAAATGCTGCCTGATCAGTACAAAAGTTCGAATGATAATGATATTTACCTGTATGGCTTTTTCACTGTTAAGCACACTGGATAACATAGCTACTCCCTGTTCTGTAAAAGCATAGGGAATTGCTCCGCCAAGTTTACTTTTAGATGGTATCACATTTTGTGATACCAGTTGTTCAATTTCTTTTTTCGAAAGTTGAAACATAAAGTCAGCAGGAAATCTGTTTAGGTTCCGTTTTACTGCTTGCTTTAAAACTCTTGTTTCCACTTCATACATTGATGCCAAATCGAAATCGAGCATTACTTTCTTACTACGAATTTCATAAATCTTGTTTTGTATAACCGATAATTGCATAATAAAATAATTATGTAACAATTTGTGATTTCAAAAAAAATTTCTCTTAATCTGTTTCTAAAGCCCTCCCTTTGGGAGGGTTTGGGTGGGCTTTCTTCTTCGCATAAGCCCTTGCTGCCTCACGTACCCATGCACCATCTTCCCATGCTTTTTTTCTGGCATCCAAACGTTGTTTGTTGCAGGGGCCATTGCCTTTTACAACCCGCCAAAATTCGTCCCAATTTATTTCTCCGAAATCATAATGTTTTCTTTCTTCATTCCATTTCAGATCCGGATCGGGCAGGGTCATTCCTAAATGTTTTATCTGCTCGGCAATCATATCTATAAAATTCTGCCGCAGTTCATCATTTGTTTTCCGCTTGATCTTCCACTTCATGCTTTGGTCGCTATTAGTCGATTCTGCATCTTTCGGACCAAACATCATCAGCGATGGCCACCACCAGCGGTTAATGGCATCCTGGCACATGGCTTTTTGTTCTGCAGTTCCTTTCGATAAAACCAGCAGCGATTCGAATCCCTGGCGTTGATGAAAACTTTCTTCTTTACAAATCCTCACCATAGCTCTTGCATAAGGTCCGTATGAAGTTCTTGTCAGCATCACCTGATTCATGATGGCGGCACCATCAACCAACCAGCCAACGGCTCCCATATCGGCCCAGGTAAGTGTTGGGTAATTAAAGATGGACGAATATTTTGCTTTGCCACTATGCAGATCGTTAATTGTTTCTTCACGGGCAATACCCAATGTTTCGCAGGCAGAATAGAGGTAAAGACCATGTCCTGCTTCGTCCTGCACTTTGGCAATCAGGATGGCTTTTCTTTTTAATGATGGAGCCCGGCTTATCCAGTTTCCTTCTGGCAACATACCTACTATTTCACTATGGGCATGCTGACTGATTTGACGGATATTATTTTTACGATAAGCATCCGGCATCCAGTCAAGGGGTTCGATCTTGATCTCGTTTTCAATTTTTTCCTGGAAAATTATTTCCAAATCCTGTACTGACATATCTGCGTTTTTTAGAAATACAAATTTACTAAGGAATGAACTGATCTGTATTTGTGAATCAGTTCATCATTTAATATCAAAATCCACCACCACTTTCTCCGTTTTCGGATGCGATTGGCAAGTGAGGATATAGCCATTCTCCACTTCTTCTTCTTCCAGTCCCCAATGCACATCCATCATCACTTCGCCTTCCATCAATTTGGCTTTGCAGGTACAACACATACCACCCTTGCAGGCATAAGGCAGGTCGGCTCCCTGTTGCATGGCTGCATCCAGGATACTCAACTCACTATTGAACGGAATGGTGAAATCGTAGAAACGACCATCTGCTTTCAATGAAATATGGCTCTTTGCCCCAGTATCGTCAATATTTGTTTCAACAGTTTTCTGTTTATTTTTTTGTCCGGCTGTTGTGAATAATTCAAAATGGATTTTCTTTTTATCCATGCCTGAATTTTCTAAATAATCTTTTATACAAAAAAGCATTTCTTCTGGTCCGCAAATAAATGTTTCATCAATCTTTTTATAGTCAATCAACCTGTTTAGTTCTTCCAGTTTTTCATTGTTTATTCTTCCGGAATTCAGCGTTGAATCTGTTCGCTCCCTGCTTAAAATGTTTATCAGATTAAAGCGATCAATATACTTGTTTTTCAATCCTTCCAATTCTTCAAAAAAGATAATGGATGACCGGTTCTTATTTCCATAAACCAGTGTAAACCTGCTGTACGGTTCGGTTTGCAACGTAGTTTTTATGATGGAAATGATTGGAGTTATTCCACTGCCTGCTGCAAAAGCCAGGTAGTTTTTTTTATTTGACGCATTCAGCTCGGTGTAAAATTTCCCAATTGGTTCCATCACTTCCAGTGTATCGCCGGCTATAAGTTTTTCATTGGCAAAAAAAGAAAATAATCCACCCGCTACTTTTTTGATGGCCACTTTCAATTCGTTTTCAGCCGGGCTTGCACAAATAGAATAAGTTCTTCTTACCTCTTTACCATCAATCGTTGTACGCATGGTGAGACTTTGTCCCTGTTTGAATTGAAAACTTTCTTTCAGTTCTGCAGGCACATCAAAGATTACAGAAACACAGTCTGCTGTTTCTGTAACAATATTATTTATTCGGAGAATATGAAAATGAAGTGACATGTTTTAGATACTTATTATTCTGTAAAACGGTTAATTTATTTTTCTAGTCCACTAATCAGGTGCAATACCATATTGTCTTCCAGCTCCTGTGGGCTTATTTTTTTCCGGCTTCGGTGCCAGAATTCCAATCCCCTGACGGCTGATAAAATGGTTAATACAGCAACATAAGGACTGATGGTTTTTATTTCTTTTTGTTGAATACCTTTTTCAATAATGGTTTCCATTCGTTGTACATAATCTTTTCGCTGGATGATAAATTTAGAAAGGTTAGATTCATCCAAATGTATCCATTCATGAGTCATTACATGATAGTCTTCGAAACTTATCAACATCATTTGTACATGAAAACGGATTAATGTTTCTATTTTTTGAAGACTGTTTAATTCTTTTTTTTCCAAACTATCCAAATGGAGTGAACATTTATCTGCTATACGGAAAATGATTATTTGAAGAATCTCCGCTTTTGATTGAATATGGTTATAAAGACTGGCAGCTTCCATGCCTACCGAATCTGCCAGATCCCGCATAGATGTGGCAACAAAGCCTTTTTCTCTGAACAAGCCCGAAGCTTTTTCGAGAATCATATCTTTTTTTGACGCCTTGTTTTTTTCCAATGTGGGCATGCCCAAAGATAAGATTCGTAGTACAAAGACGGTTGGATAGAATTGAAAACCTTCGTTTTATTGTATTCCGGCTTTATAAAATGTAAAATAATGGCCATATTTAAAGCTTTACAGTTTTTCCATGACTTATTTTTCGTGTAGGTTTGCTCGATTTTTAATTTCAAATATTCAATACTATAATATGTCTTTAGTTGTTGTTGGTTCGATGGCATTCGATGCAATTGAAACACCTTTTGGAAAGAGTAATAAAATTGTAGGTGGTGCTGCTACATATATTGCCTGGAGTGCATCTAATTTTTATCATCCTATAAAACAATTATCTGTTGTTGGCGGAGATTTTCCAAAAGAAGAGTTGAGTTTACTTGCTTCACGAGGAGTAATTATGGAAGGTGTTGAAATTAAAGAAAATGAAAAATCATTTTTCTGGTCTGGTAAATATCATTTGGATATGAATACCCGTGATACACTGGATACTCAATTGAATGTGTTGGCTAATTTTAACCCGATTGTTCCCGAATCTTACCAGGATTGCGAATTCCTGATGTTGGGAAATTTGGTTCCCGGCGTACAATTGCAGGTTATCAATCAATTGAAAACAAGACCTAAATTAGTTTGTTTAGATACCATGAATTTCTGGATGGAAACTGCTTTGCCCGATTTGGAAAAAGTATTGACTAAAGTGGACGTATTAATGATCAATGACAGTGAGGCCCGTCAGTTAAGTGCTCAATATTCTTTGGTGAAAGCAGCCAAGGAAATTTTGAAAATGGGACCTAAATATTTAATTATTAAAAAAGGAGAACACGGTGCCTTGTTGTTTCATGAAGACCAGGTATTTGTAGCACCTGCATTACCATTAGAAGATGTGTTTGATCCGACCGGAGCTGGTGATACGTTTGCCGGAGGATTTATCGGTCATATTGCACGAACAAAAGATATCAGTTTCAATAATTTGAAAACAGCCATCATCATTGGTTCTGCCATGGCCAGTTTTTGTGTAGAGAAATTTGGAACAGAAAGGTTGAGAGAAATTTCTCATACGGATATTGAAAGCCGGATCCGTCAGTTTAAAGAACTGGTGAATTTCGACATAGAATTAGTATAAAGAAAATGGCAGCCATTGGCCTATGTCATTTTATTAAGAGTTTTTTATTGCCCTGTCCTTTAGGACAGGGATAAAATCAGCAAAAACAAATAGGGCTTTAGCCCAAAGAATTGTTTGGCTAAAGCCAGAAATATAAAAACCATTATTTCACCGCCCTAAAGGGCGGAGCAATTAATTTTAATTCCTTAACTTAATGACATTG
Source organism: Chitinophagaceae bacterium (assembly GCA_043780275.1). Lineage (GTDB taxonomy): Bacteria > Bacteroidota > Bacteroidia > Chitinophagales > Chitinophagaceae > MGR-bin208. Next base: position 29,665 of record JAYWCV010000111.1, on the reverse strand, counting down.
GACAATTGGCCGCCTTTTTAATGAGTTGCTAATTTAATTTCTTGGCAAGGATCACCGTGTTTTTAAATGTTTGCCTGTTTCCTTTCAGGTTAAATATTTCGGTAAATATAATATAAGGGCCAATGGGTAGTTTCAACCCTTTATCATCCAATCCATCCCAATGCCAGTAACCTTTCAAACCAAGGTTGGCATTTTTAATAAGATATCTTACAGGTCTGCCATAAACATCAAAAACAGTAATGTTTGCAGCATAACCAGTCTCGTTTAACTGATACTGTATGGTTGTAATATCGTCCCGGCCATCATTATCCGGCGAAAATGTTTTTGGAATAATTTCTATTGTTGCCTTCATACCGGCAACCTGTTTGAACTGGGAGTTTTTATAAGTAGGTGTACCATAACCAGCCGTTGAAGATGCAGAATGCCAATTGGTTTTATCCTGCGAAAGACCATGTGGATTTATTCTCTCCAGTGCAATACCAGCTTTATTTTCAATCAATCCAAAATGCCAGTTCTTATTATAATTAACTTCATCTATAACCGTTCCCTGTACATTTAATAAAAGTACAAAGCCCTTGTCATCCGGATAAGAAGGCAATGTGGACAAGGTTAAAACCGCTTCAGGATTTTTTACGAGGTATTCTTTTTGCAAACTCGACAAGCTTTGTGTGAGAACTAAATATTCTCCGGGGAATAAATAAAATGAAATAGCACTTAGTTGTTTGATGGAGCTGATCACATTCGAACTGTTCCGGTTGGCAATATAAAGTTTGGATGCATCAACAATTTTATTGCTTCTGTTGTAAAATTCTATATAATCATAAGCTGTTGTTCGCGGATCAAATAAAATTTCATTCACAATGATTTCCATCGGAGATGCATCTGATGCCAGTCCTGCTTTTGCCTTGTTCTTATTTCCAATTGTATTGCCTTTGCAATCGCTGACATTTGAAACCGTTAAATTGTAAACAGTATTTGCCTGCATGGATGTGGCAAGTTTTAATTGAACCTGGTTGAATAAGGGACCCAATGTTTGAGCATTACTAATGGTTAATCCTCCATCCAATATATAATTTGAAGCAATAGATCCACGGCTGCTATCCAGTGGTTCATCAAATTCTACAAGGATGGTTTGATTGTCAATTGAAAAAGTTCTTAACAAAGTTGGACCTGTAATATCCGGTGTAGTGCCATCTATCGAATTCTTTTTACCTGCTGTGCCACCAGTTGTATTTACACTGGCCCGCCAGTTTACAGAACCAAGGCAGGGACTTTTTGGATCGATCATTTCCAGTGACCAGCCACCATCTTTTTTCAATTCGTTCTGATACCAGCTATTGCTATACAAAACTGAATGAATAGTCATCCCATTTGCATTTTTAAGTGTAAGCCAGTCGCCTTCATTATCCAGTGAGGGAAAACTTGTAACAGAAATTGTTGTTCCGAAAGCCGCCATAGCTGCCACTGCACTGCCTGTACATATAATGACAAAACTATCAGGCTGCAATGTGAAATTAGGAAATGGTCCACTCTGGCTGTTTGCATCACTAAGCCTCCAATTTTGCAAATGGATAGGAAAAGGGGAAGTATTCTTCAACTCAATCCACTCATTGTTTGGTAAACCAATTTGTGGTGTAGGATCAGCCATCAATTCATCCAATACAATATCATACCGTTGTGGGGTATAGTAAAAAAAAGTTTTTGATTTGTTTGTAATGGCATTGCCTGATAAATCCTGTACATTATTGATGGTCATGGTTAGTGTAATACCATTTGGAAAAACTGTTCCGAATGTTAAGTGCAACAGGGAATTATTTCCTGCATCCCTGATTGCTGAAATTGGATTTCCAACAGCATTGTTGACTGTGTAATTTGTTGTTGTTTGAGCTGTTGTAATATTTACCGGCTCATCAAACAACACATCGGCAGTAGTAGCCGATGTAGATATTATAGAAACAAAAGATGGAGGAGTTAGGTCCGGAACATAGGTCTTGATTTCTATATCATCGAAAAAATGTTTGTAAAAAAAACTGCTGGTACTTTGTACAACCAGAATTCCAAAAAAAGAAGATGTTGTAAAAGTAGCATCAGTAACCGAACCTTCCGAAGTAAATGATGTACCGTTTCCTGTCATATCTCTTTGCAATATCCATTGATTGGCAGCATCCCTGCTCACTTTTACTTTCATTACATTATTGGTACTTGAGTTTAAAGTATTGTCAATTCCGTCAATAATTTTGCTAACAGTTCCGTTCGCATCTTTTCTGAAAAGGCTTATTTCTCTGGCTGTATGACCAAGCCTTACAAAATATCCTGATGTATTTGTTAAGGTTAAATTACTTGAAGATGATGTGAGGAACACATCACTATAGTTATTACCCGATGGAGTGAAACTAAGTTTTGCATAAAACTCCCATTGCGTAGTTGCAGCCAGCGCATTTGCAGTACTTAAATAAAAACTACTGCCTGCAACGCCATTGTTGCTTTGTAGTTGAAAAGATGGATTAACGATCCAATCGGCTGTATTGCCAACCCATACAGGGTTATTGCCGAAATCCCCATCGTCAAACCGCTCCATAATTTGAGTAGATACTTCCATCTTTAAAAAAAGGAAGGCAAACAAAACCAGGACAGATGATCGACTCATTATAGTTGGTTAATGATTTTAAAGATACTCATAGCACTTGTATACGGAAACATAAAAGCAGTTTTTGTTTAATTTATTTAAATATTTTTTTGCTCAAAAAATATTTAGAGATTAATTTCGTTTGTAATGAATTTTATAAAACATACTAGGCACAATAAGAAACAGTCCGTTATCGGAAGGTGATCTGCGTATTTTTATTTTATTGATAAACGCTGACCTTCTTTAAAAGAGGGTCTTTTTTTGCCCCATCCCATGAAGGGGTGAAAGCAGAAAAACAGAATATTTAGTATTAACAAATAAAAACTCTCCCTTTAGGGAGTTGGAGGGCTTAAAAATGAAAATTGCAGTTGTTGGTGCTACCGGCCTGGTTGGAACAAAAATTTTACAGGTATTGGCAGAAAGAAATTTCCAGGTTGATGAATTAATTCCGGTTGCTTCTGAAAGATCAATTGGTAAGGAAATAGAATTCAATGGAAAAAAATTCAAGGTGGTAAGTATGGCTGATGCCATTGCTGCAAAGCCTGAGCTGGCCTTATTTTCAGCCGGTGGAAATACTTCTCTGCAATGGGCTCCTAAATTTGCCGAAGCAGGAATAACAGTTATCGATAATTCATCTGCATGGCGGATGAATCCGGATTGTCCTTTGGTGGTTCCGGAATTAAATGCCGATGTATTAACAAAAGAAAATAAGATTATTGCCAATCCCAATTGCTCAACCATTCAGATGGTGGTGGCATTAAATCCATTACATAAAAAGTATAAAATAAAAAGAATTGTTGTCAGTACATACCAGAGTGTTACCGGTACGGGTAAAAATGCCGTTGACCAGTTAATGGGTGAAAGAGCTAAGTCTGTTGCCGGTAACGATGAAGCGTATACCATGGCTTACAAATACCCCATCGACCTGAATGTAATTCCACAGATCGATGTATTTCTGGATAATGGATATACCAAGGAAGAAATGAAAATGGTTTTGGAAACCAAAAAAATCATGCGTGACGATACTATCCGTGTAACGGCAACTACGGTTCGCATACCGGTAATGGGTGGGCACAGCGAAGCGGTGAATGTGGAATTTGAAAATGATTTTGATCTGTCCGAGGTGAGAACCTTGTTAGCATCTGCTCCCGGAGTAGTTGTGGTAGATGATACAGCTAATCAGCTTTACCCGATGCCGATGGATGCACACGAAAAAGATGAGGTTTTTGTGGGCCGTTTACGAAGAGATGAATCGCAATCCAATACCCTGAACATGTGGATTGTTTCAGATAATTTACGCAAAGGTGCTGCCACCAATGCAGTGCAGATTGCGGAGTACCTGGTTGCCAATAATCTTGTTTAAAATTAGCCGATAGACCGGTTTATAAAATTTAACAAGGGTTGCAGGGTTTCAAATGCAGCAGTGGTTTTTTTCAAAAGGTCTTTTGATAAAAGGTCTTTTGCTGAAAGTTTGCAGGTGCCAATAAAACTTTTTAGTTTGAGAAATTCTGCAGCAGGGTTTTCGGCATCGTATCCTTTGGGTACTCTTACCAGGCTGATGCCTTCATTCAGGTAAAGGTCACCGTAAACAGATTTGAATTTTGCAGAGCTGATTATTTTTTTAAACTCCTTAAAATTATAATCAATCTCCTGTCTTACGTTTGATAATACATCATTTGGAGGCATCCAAATTCCACCACCTGCAAAAGCTTCACCCGGTTGCAGGTGAAAATAATATCCGGCAAAAGATGATTTGCGACCACCCCGATTTATACTTGCGCCAAAATTTGTTTTATATGGTGATTTATCTTTCGAAAAACGAACATCCCTGTTAATTCTGAACAGGCATTCTTTTGCTTTCAATTGACTAATAGTCGGGTCTTTTTTTGCATGTTTGTCAATCACGGTTTGTATGAAATGCATGAAATCTTCTTTCGCTGTATCATATCGTTTGCGGTTATCATCAAACCATGGTTTATTATTATTGTTTTTTAAATCTTTTAAAAATTTCAATGTACTTGTCTGTAACATATCGGTATCGTTTCAGTGTAAATTAAAAATTACTGGTTAAAATAAAAAATGCAGCTATTGCCGCATTTTAAAAAAATTGTAAACAAGAAATTATATTCGACCCCAGTTCTCCCCGCTTTTAATACGATACATGGTCATTTCACTGACATGGTACTTTTCTGCCAATTGCTTAATCGTAATCTTGCGGTTCTTACTACCCAGCGTATCTTTAATTTTTTTCACTTGTGTTGCATTCAGTTTCAATCCTACTGTCCGGTTTGCCTGTTTTTTCTTGTAAGCAATTTTTGCAGGACTACCTTGCTGATGCTCGATCATTCCTTCTAATGTAGCCCATTCAAGGTTATTGATATTGTTGTCTAGTTTATTATGATTTTTATGAATTACATATTTAAAACGGACAGAAGCTTTTGTGAGATAAAGCTTAGCCATCTCCCGATGGATATATAGTGTGCCCTTGTTTCCAGGCCTATGAAGGTTAAGTGTACGGTAACCGGTGGTGATGGAACCTCTGAGAAGTTTTCCATCTTCAAGAACATCTTCTTTGTAAGAAGAAATCCGTCCATTACTGGATACAGCATATTTATTTCTTAATTGTTTCCAACCCGAAAACTGAATCTGTTTCCAGGTTTCACCGGCAATTTTTTTTATCATGGTTTTTATTTTTTTATTGCGGGTATGGCTGATAGACAATCGAGAGGTACAGCGTAAATAAGGTTACTCGTTAAAGTAAGTATACTAAGTTAAGATTATTTGTTATTCAATTCAAGTATTTTAAGACAACATTTTCAAAAACTCGTCTTCACTGATAATTTTAACACTGTTGATTTTTTTCGCTTTTTCCAGTTTGCTACCGGCATCTTCGCCAACAACAAGGTAATTTAACTTACTGCTGACACCGGTTACAATTTTTCCGCCGTTTTTTTCAACCATCAGTTCCGCATCGGCCCGTTTCAATGTAGGTAAACTTCCGGTAAAAAGAAAGGTTTGTCCCTCCAATCTACCCCTTTCGGTTAGTTCTTTCTTTTCATTTTTTAGCTGAATGCCAAGTGATTCCAATTCTTCAAGCAATAAGATGTTGTCTTTATTCTGAAAAAACTCAATGATACTTCCGGCAACTTTGGGACCCACATCTTCCAGTAACAATAAATCTTCTAAGGTGAGTTTCTTAAAGTCGAGTAAATGGTTAACCGCATGAGCCATTATTTTAGCCGTTGTTTCTCCAACATAACGGATGCCCAAACCGAAAATCAACCGGTTGAGGGGTTGTGTTTTTGAATTTTCTATAGCCTCCTTCAATTTTTCAACCGATTTGCTTCCAAAACCTTCCAAAGAGCCAATGGTTTGGAAATCAAATGTATAAATTCCGGAAATGTTTTTCAGTAAATTCATTTCATGAAATTTCCGGATATTGGCGTCTCCCAATCCGCGAATATCCATGGCCGATTTACTGACAAAATGAATGATCCGTTCTACAACCTGTGCTTCGCAGTTAATATTAATACAACGCCAAACGGCTTCCTCTTCAGGTTTGTAAAGTGCATCGTTACAAGCGGGGCAAGTTTTAGGAAATACAATTTCTGTTTCATTGCCGGTTCTTAATTCTGAAAAAGATTTTACAATATAAGGAATCACGTCGCCGGCTCTTTCTATCAGTATACTATCGCCAATCATCAGGTCTTTTTCTTTTATTACATCTTCATTAAATAAAGAAATGGAAGTAACGGTAACGCCGCCAATTGCGGTTGCCTGTATTTTAGCAACCGGTGTCACTGCTCCGGTTCTGCCCACCTGGTATTCTACAGAAAGAAGTTTACTGGTTCCTTGTCTTGCCTTGAATTTGTAGGCAATGGCCCACCGCGGATGATGAGCAGTCATACCCATTTTTTCCTGCAATGGAAGATCATTTACCTTGATGACCATGCCGTCAATTTCATAAGGTAGCCCGTCTCGTTTGCTTTCATATTCCATACAATAATTCACGACTCCTTCAATAGAATTAAAAGTCTTTTTTTCAATAAACGGACTTCTGAAACCCAGGTTCCACAGCATTTCCAGTGCTCCTGAGTGTGTTTTCAAAAACTTGCTTTGAGCTGTATTTTCATGTTGAGAAAAATAACTCACATGATAAACAAAAGCTTCCAGGTTTCTTTTACTTACTTCTGCAGAATCCTTGATTCGCATGGATCCGGCAGCGGCGTTTCGGGGATTGGCAAGAGGTGCCGATCCCTGCTCAATCAAAAGTTCATTGTATTTCTTAAAATTCGATTTATTGATCAATACTTCTCCCCTGATCTCAATGCTATCTATTCCAAGAACTGAAAATTTTGCTGACAATGGCAGGCTTCTTATTTGTTTAACATTAGTTGTTATTTCATCTCCTTCTACGCCATCTCCCCTGGTTGCGGCACGAACCAATAAATCGTTTTCATAAATCAGTGAAATGCTTGCTCCATCAAATTTTGGTTCCACACAATATTCTATAGAATCCAGGCCGGACAATTCTTTTGCTTTTCTGTCAAAATCAAGCAGGTCTTCTTCATTATACGAATTATCAAGAGAAAGCATAGGCACCAGATGTTGTACAGTTGGGAAGTCTTTAGTCAATCCTTTAGCTACCCGTTGTGTTGGCGAGTCGACAGTTATTGAATCAGGATTTTGGGTTTCTAAAAATTCCAGCCCTTTATAAAGTTGGTCGTATTCGAAGTCGGATAATAAAGGATCATTCAGGATATAATATTGATGTTCATGAAAACGAAGTACATCACGGAGTGGATTTATATCAGCTAATATCAACACCTGATTGTTTGTTTTATTTAATAAGGAAATGGACCGTTCCTGTAATTCAGTGATTTGTTCTTTCGAATACATATTTTATTCTTAAGCAGTAAAGTTAATATACCGGCGAAGGAAAAGAAAAAGTCAATTTAATTGAATTTTATTAAGCATAGGAGTTTATTCAATAAGAAATCAATGTGTCTTACATACATAAATTGTAACTTCAATTAGATTCAACATTCGAAAAACGTTTCATGAAAAGATTTTTATTTCTTACTCTATTAACTAGTTTCCTCACTGTTACTGATGCTCAATTATTAACATGGTCACCGGGTTTTGCAACGGATAATGATAATATGATCATTACTGTTGATGCATCAAATGGGAACCAGGGATTGATGGGGTTCACCGGAAATGTATTTGTACATGTAGGGGTCATAACTAATTTAAGTACTGGTCCGGCAAACTGGAAATATGTAAAATATACCTGGGGCTCAACCGAAGCAGGTGCTTTGGCCACAGCCGATGGAACAAATAAATGGAAATACACGATTAATAATATCCGCAGTTTTTTTAATGTACCTGGAGGAGAACAAATACAGAAAATTACTATTCTATTCAGATCAGGCGGATGTGCTGCCGATTGCAAGGCTCAGCGAAATGCCGATGGTAGCGACATGTATATACCTGTTTATGATAATAACCTGGCTGTTCGTTTCAGTTTACCTTTTAAGCAACCAAAATTTGTTCCGGTTCCGGAACAAATCACTAAAAACGTTGGTGATACTATTAGTATGACAGCCATTGCAAATAAGCTTTCAACCATGAAACTTTATCTGAATGGGACACAAGTGCAAACTACTTTGGGTGTAAATACAATTTCTGCAAGTCCGATAATAACTGTGCCGGGTAACCAGCAATTAATTGCAGAAGCATTTGATGGTGTAACTACTAAGTATGATACAGTTTCTTTCTTCATTGCTAATCCGGTAATCATCGCCGTTTTGCCAGCAGGTGTAAGAATTGGGATAAATTATGAAGCTGGAAATACAGTGGTAACGCTGGTTTTAAATGCCCCATTGAAAAACAGGGTTTCGGTAATAGGAGAATTTCCTGGTAATAACTGGTCAGAGCAATCGCAATATCAGATGAACAAAACCCCGGATGGAAACTACTGGTGGTTAAAGATTACCGGCCTTACTCCCGGTACGGCTTATGCATTTCAATACCTTGTTGACGGGGTTTTGAAAATTGCAGATCCTTATGCAGAAATGATTCTCGATCCGTTCAATGACCAATACATCTCAACTGCAACTTTTCCCAACCTTAAACCTTATCCTGCCGGGCAAACGGGTATCGTGGGTGTACTTCAAACAGCAGCACCGGCATACAATTGGTCAGTTACTAATTTTAACCGGCCCGATAAAAGGAGCTTGTTGATATACGAGTTGTTGTTGCCGGATTTTGTTGCGGCCCATGATTGGAAAACCTTGAAAGATTCTTTGAATTACTTTAAAACCCTTGGAATAAATGCTATTGAAATTATGCCTTTCAATGAGTTTGGTGGAAACGTAAGCTGGGGCTATAATCCCGATTTTTATTTTGCCCCAGATAAATATTACGGCCCACGTAATTCATTAAAAGAATTTATTGATTCCTGCCATAAAAATGGAATAGCAGTCATCATGGATATAGCACTGAATCATGCAACGGGACAAAATCCTTTGGCAGCCTTGTACTGGGATGCAGCTAATAACCGGCCGGCAGCTAATAATCCATGGTTTAATCCTGTAGAAAAACATCCTTTCAATGTATTCAATGATTTTAACCATGAAAGCTTGCAGACAAAATATTTCTTCAATAGAATTACAGAGCATTGGTTAAAAGAATATAAAATTGATGGTTTCAGGTTCGATTTATCGAAAGGATTTACCCAGGTCAATTCCGGATCAGACGTTTCGGTTTGGAGTGCCTATGATGCTAGCCGTGTTGCCATCTGGAAAAGATATCACGATTCATTACAGGTTCATTCTCCCGGCTCGTATACCATACTCGAACATTTTGCCGATAACAATGAAGAAAAAATTCTTTCTGATTATGGCATGCTACTTTGGGGAAATATGAATTATAATTTCAGCGAAGCTTCGAAGGGAGTCATTGCTAACTCAAACTTTGTTGCAGGATTTTCTACTAACAGAGGCTGGACAAACCCATATTTGATTACCTACATGGAGAGCCATGATGAAGAAAGAATGATGTATAAAAATTTACAGTCTGGAAGTTCATCGGGATCATATAATATTAAGGATTTGAATACGGCTTTAAAACGTATTGAATTGTCGGCTGCATTTCTGTATACTATGCCCGGCCCTAAAATGCTTTGGCAGTTTGGAGAACTTGGTTACGAGTTTTCAATAAACCGATGTGTAGATGGCACTATCAATAATAATTGCAGGCTCGATCCGAAACCCATCCGATGGGATTATTTGCAGAATGCGCAACGAAAACAATTATATGATGTTCATAGTAAATTATTGAAATTAAGAGCACATCCTTTGTATAAAGATGCATACATGTCTAATAGGGTTTCAAGCAGTCTTTCGGGAGCATTTAAGTGGTTGCAGATTACAACAGATACTTCAAACATTTGTGTGGTTGGAAACTTTACAGTGAATGCATTATCGGATAATGTAACATTTCAGCATGCAGGAACATGGTATGATTATATTTCCGGCAGTACGATTACTGCAACAGGCTCTGCTCAGCCAATAAGTTTACAGCCCGGAGAATACAGAATATATCTTAATAGAAATATAAACAATACCATTCCAACAGCAGTCCGCAATATTCCTGATCCGGGAACTTTGCTGCTCGTAAATATTTATCCTAATCCTGTTTTAGATAATGCTGTACTAGAAATAGAAACTCCGGAGACCGGGAAACTGGAAGCAAGTATCTGGAATACCGATGGTAAAAAATTGATGAATGTCTATACTGGATTTTTACTGAAAGGAATTCATCGGATTAATTTATTTTCGAATATTGGTAGAGAAATATTACCCACTGGAACATACTTGCTGAATGTGAACAGCAAATCATATTTCAGAACTATAAAAGTTTTAATTAAATAAAAATGGAAAAATTATTGCAATTGAAGACAGCAGAAATTGAAAAAATAAGTCATCTTGATTATTTCAATATTGCCATCTCTGTAGATTGTGTAATTTTTGGATATGATGATAAAGAGTTAAAAGTTTTGCTGATAAAGTCCGATCTCAAGGAGTTTAATAGTTTGTGGTCATTGCTTGGCGACCTGGTTAAAATTGATGAAGACATCGAGAATGCACCCCATCGGGTTTTAAAAGAAAGAACCGGGTTGGAAGATGTTTACCTGGAACAGGTTCAAACATTCGGCTCGGTGGGCAGACACCCTTCGGGCAGAGTTATCACTACTGCATATTACACGTTGTTGGATATTAATCATAACAATCTGAAGTTGACAGATAATGAACTGCATTGGCATAGTATAGATGATATAAAAAAATTAGCTTTCGATCATAAAAAAATAATGGATACCTGCCTGAAGCGACTACGGGAAAAAGTGATGGAAAATCCTATTATTTTCAATTTATTACCGGAAAAATTTTCACTACGAAAATTGCAAAGCCTTTATGAGGCAATTTTGGGTATAGAATTGGATCGAAGAAATTTCCGCAAAAAGATTGCCTTAAAAAACTGGCTGGATGATGTAGAGGAATTAGAAGAAAATGTGCCTCATCGCCCCGGGAAATTATATAAGCTGAAAAAAGCCCTCTCATTAAATAAAATATCCAAATCTTCGAAATCAAATAAACATTCCGGTTTAAAGTCTATCTGATCAAAATCTAAGTTCAAATTCTGCTAAATTGCCTCTTGCTAAACTACCCGGGCATTTATTAAACAGCACTAAGCCTTCAAATTAAGTGCACTTATTTTTTTTGTGTTAATTTAATTTGTTAACATTGTGTATAGAATACACTATTGTGATATTTCAATTTGTAAATCAAAACGATATGCTTCAAAAAAAACTTATTCAACGGTTCGGATTGTTTGCTTTGCTGTTTATAGGATTAACCGTTTCGGCCCAAAACAAAACAATCTCTGGTAACATTTTATCCAATACCGGAAACCCGGTGAATGCTGCCAGCATCCAGGTTAAAAACGGAACAGCTTCAACAGTTTCAGATGCCGGTGGTGCTTTTACAATTACAGTTCCTTCAAATGCTGTTGCCTTACTGATAAGCTCTGTAGGGTTTGAGACAATGGAGGTTTCTATTGAAGGGAAAACCACGGTAAGTATTATACTCAATATTTTTACATCAACATTAGATGAAGTTGTAGTAACGGCCTATGGCACACGAAAGCGAGGTGATCTGACCGGGTCATTGACCAGTATTTCTGCCAGAGATTTTCAGAAAGGAAATATTGCATCTGCTGAACAGTTATTGCAGGGCAAGGTTGCCGGCTTGCAAATTACCACAGGAGGTGGTTCGGCCGGTGGAGGTAGCCGCATTCGTATTCGTGGAGGAGCTTCACTAAATGCAGGCAATGATCCGTTAATTGTAATTGACGGTGTGCCAGTTGAGGGCAATGGTATTTCTGGTTCTGATAACCTGTTAAACAGCATCAATCCAAACGATATCGAATCTATATCCGTATTAAAAGATGCATCAGCTGCGGCTTTGTATGGTTCAAGGGCTTCGAACGGGGTTTTAATTATTACTACGAAAAAGGGAAATCCGGGTAAATTACGATTCAATTATAATAACCAGTTTTCAGTGTCTGCCAACGGTAAAAATGTAGATGTATTATCTGCTGATCAGGTCAGGGATATTATTAATACGGATGCAGCAGCAACAGGGATTAACACGTATAAAAATCTTTTAGGAACGGCAAATACCAATTGGCAGGATGAGATTTATCAGTCTGCTTTTGGGTTTGACAATACAGTCAGTGCAAGTGGTAGTCTTGGAAAAATCCCCTTCCGTGCATCGTTGGGGTATTACAACCAGGATGGTACATTAAAAACGAATAATTTTAACCGGTTATCATCATCCTTAAACTTATCTCCCAAATTTTTCGATGACCATCTTTCCGTGAATCTATCTGTAAAAGCCAGCCAGACAAAAAACAAGTTCGCAGATGAAGGAGCAATCGGAAATGCAATAAACTTTGATCCGACTAAACCGGTGCTTTCCGGAAATAAAAAATGGGGAGGGTATTATGAGTGGTTACAAGCAGATTATAACCCCATTAATCTGTCTACCAGAAATCCTTTAGGATTATTATACCTAAGAGATAATCATTCAACAGTGAATAGAGTTATTGGAAATATTCAATTGGATTATAAACTACATTTTTTACCCGACCTGCATGTATTGGCAAATCTTGGTTTGGATAATACCAAGGGTAGTGGTACTGATAATATAGATTCTGCATCAGCTACCAATTATCAAATAGGTGGTCGACGATCTTTTTACGAGCAGGAAAAAGTAAATACATTGGCGGATGTTTCTCTTTTTTATACCAAAGAACTAAAAAGTCTCCGTAGTAAATTTGATGTTTTAATAGGGCATAGTTATCAATCATTTTTAACTAATGTATTTAATTATCCATCATTCAGTTACCGTGCAATTGCCGATCCTACAAATCCGAGAAAAAAAGATACCATTCAGGGATCGGAACCAAATTTCCCAACTGACAGACCCGAGTTCCGTCTCGAATCATATATGGGAAGGGTGAACTACACTTTAATGGATAAATATTTACTAACTGCATCTATCCGTAGTGATGCAAGTTCTAAACTCAATCCTAACGACCGGGTAGGATATTTCCCTGCAGTAGCATTGGCCTGGAAAATGAAAGATGATTTCTTCAGATCATCCAATGTGGTTTCTGATTTAAAAATGCGTTTAGGATGGGGTGTTACCGGTCAGCAGGGTGGTATTGATTTCTATTCTTACCTGCCAAGGTATTCTTTAAGTACCAATACGGCGCAATATCAATTCGGAAATTCTTTTGTCAGCTATTTACGTCCGGAAGGATATGATCCCAATCTGAAATGGGAGACAACAACAACTTCCAATGTCGGTTTCGACTATGGATTCCTGAAAAACCGGATATCAGGCTCTGTTGATTATTATTTTAGAAAAACAAAAGACTTATTGGCAAATGTAGCAGTGGCTTCCGGAGCCAATTTTGTAAATGAAATTACTACCAATGTGGGAAATATCACAAGTAAAGGAATCGAATTAACAATAAATACTACACCAATTAGAACGAATGACCTGACTTGGGATTTTGGATTTAACTATACATATAATAAGGCAGAAATCACCAATTTATTAAAAAATCCTGATCCTAATTTCAAAGGCCAGGAAGTAAGCGGAATATCGGGTGGTACAGGAAACCGAATCGGAATACATGCGGTAGGATATAGTCCGTTTACATATCGGTTATACAAACAAATATATGATAGCAAGGGAAACCCTATCGAAGGATTGTTTGAAGACATAAACCGGGATGGTATTGTGAATGATGATGACCGTTATCTCTATAAAAAACCTGCAGCCGATGTTTTATTGGGTCTGAATACAAGTGTACGATATAAAGAATTCAGTATTGGGTTGGCTGGCCATGCCGCATTGGGCAATTATTTATACAACAATTATTTCTCCAACAATGGCGTGTTGCGGAATTTAAAAGACCCTATCAATTATATTCGGAATGTCACAACAAATTATCTGGATACCCGATTTACCAATAACAGGTATCTGTCTGATTATTATATCGAGAATGCTTCATTTTTCAGACTGGATAATATTAACCTTGGATACAATGTAGGCAGTGTATTAAATAATAAAGCAAGACTAAATGTAAATGCAAGTATTCAGAATGTTTTTGTGATCTCTAAATATAAAGGGCTTGATCCGGAGAATGCAGGCGATAGTGGTGTGGATAATAATATTTATCCAAGACCGAGGATATTCTCTGTTGGATTCAATTTTGATTTTTAATGGCTAAAAATAATTGCGTAATGAAAAATAGTTCAATGAAAAATATATTTCTAATAGGAATTACAACCTTGGTCGTTATTTCTTGTTCAAAAAAATTAGACCTGTTTCCGCAAAACGATTTAACTTCCGAAAGTGCCTATTCATCCGTAGCGGGTTATCGTTCGGTATTGGCAAAAGTATATGGAGGGCTTGCCACAACTGGAAATACCGGGCCTGCAGGTGCATCCGATATACAGGGATTGGATGAAGGATCTCAGTCTCCGTTTATCCGTGGATTTTTCAATTGCCAGGAACTGCCAACCGATGAAGCCGTTGTAGCCTGGAATGACCAGACTATTCAGGATTTTCACAATCTTAAATGGTCCAGTGATGATCCGTTTCTTAAAGGAATGTATGCAAGGCCAATTTATAATGTAATGATTGCCAATGAGTATTTAAGAGAATCTGCAGATGAAAAACTGGCATCCCGCAATATTAGCGGAGCCGATGCCACATCAATCAAAAAGACAAGAGCTGAAGTCAGGTTTCTCCGGGCGTTTAATTATTGGGTAATGATGGATATTTTTGGGAAATCCACGTTTATTGATGAAACAAACCTGGTAGGCACAACTTTGCCGGGAGAGAAAAACAAAGCAGAATTATTTACCTATATCGAATCGGAATTGAAGGCAATCGAAACCGAACTGGCGCCGGTAAAAACAATTGAATATGGCCGGGTAGATCAAGGTGCTGCATGGGCTTTGCTTGCAAGACTTTACCTGAATGCACAAACGTATACTGGTGCAGCAAAAAATACAGAAGCAATTACATACGCTAGGAAAGTAATTGCAGGAGGTTATTCACTGCACAGTAACTACAGGGAGTTATTTATGGCCGATAATGATAAACGAACCAATGAAATGATCTTTGCGGTAAATTGTGATGGTGCCCGTACAAGGTCTTTTGGTAATACTACTTTTTTCATACATGCTGCCGCTGGTGCAGATTTTAGTGAATTTGGCTCAAACGAAGGATGGTTTGGTTATAGGGCTACAAAAGGGTTCGCTGATAAGTTTACCGATTTAACTGGAGGAACAGATAGAAGAGCAATGTTCACTACTTCAGTTTTTGGAACCAGTCCTGCCCAAATTGATATTCCATCTATTAGTGATTTCGGTAATGGGTTGCATGTTATCAAGTATAGGAATATTCGTTCAGATGGTAATCCTGTTTCTGATGTTGTACGGTTTTTTTCCGATATAGATTTCCCCATTTTCCGTTTATCTGAGATGTATTTGATATATGCAGAAGCTGTTTTACGGGGCGGCACCGGTGGAGATGCAGCAACAGCTGTTAGCTATATGAATCTTTTAAGAGGAAGGGCATATGGAAATACATCAGGAAATATAACTTCGGGTCAGTTAACACTTCAATTTGTTTTAGACGAAAGAGCTCGGGAATTATATTGGGAAGGACACAGAAGAACTGATTTAATTCGGTATGGCTTATTAACTACAGGCAATTATTTGTGGCCATGGAAAGGTGGTATAGCATCTGGTACTGCTGTAGACAGCAAGTATAATATTTTTCCGATACCGGCAACCAACCGAACAGCAAACCCTAAACTGACACAAAACCCCGGTTACTAATCTTAAAAATTAAATAATATGAATATGAAAAATATTATAAAACTTTTGTTCAGTTCCCTGTTCCTGGTAGTCGCTTTCAGTGCCTGTAAAAAGGATGAGAACAAGATTTATTATGAGGGAGGAACTGCCCCTGTACTTATAGCATCTTACTCTACGCCATTTGTTTTGAATATTGCGAATAAAAACAATCTGGCACTGAAATTTAATTGGACAAATCCGGGATATCGGTTTACGACAGGTGTAAGTTCCCAGGATGTGACATACATTTTGCAGTTTGATACGGAAGGTGCAAATTTTAAAAGTTCGAAAAAATTTGAAAAAGCAATAGCGAAAGATCTGACTGCTTCTATGACAGTTGCTGAGGTGAATACGGCTTTATTGACTATGGGTAAGGTTGAAAATGTGCCTGTGAATATTGAAATCAGGGTAAAAGCTAATCTGGTTAATGGCAGTGTACCTCTCTATTCCAATGTTATAAAAATTACCATGACCCCGTATCTGGATGTCGTTTATCCTGTGCCGGCAAAATTGTTTATAACCGGGGGAGCTACACCTGCAAGTTGGATGGGTGGCGGCGATCCTGAATTGGCAAGTCAACGATTTACAAAAATATCAACATCCGAATTTGAATTGGCCAGCATAGCCTTGAAAGCAAATGATGCTTTTCTTTTTGTTCCGGTTTATGGTAACTGGTCCAATAAATATGGATTCATCGGTGCGGGGCTGGCAAATAATGTGAATGGGGACGACTTTAAACCTGAAGGGGGTGATTTAAAATCACCGGCTGTAGCAGGTAATTACAAGATTATTGTAAGCTTTAAAACTGGTAAATACACCATAACGAAACTTTAATTGCAGTACTATAAAAAGATATACAATGAAAAATACTTTAAAAATTCTTGTTTCGGCTTTTACATTCATATTTGTTTTTATAGCCTGTACCAAGGTGAATGAGTTGCCTTCTTATAAATTTGGCGATGTGGTATTATTGACTGCATCAAAAGCAGCTATTGCTCCAACGCCTGCAGACTCTATCAGCAATGTAATTAGCTTTACCTGGAACACACCAAACTATGCTTCAGACCCCGGTACCTTTAAATATATCCTTGAAATTGATTCTGCAGGCAGAAATTTCAGTAAAGCATCAACAAGGACTGTTATTGGCAATTTATCAATTTCGCTGACCGGAAAAGAAGTAAATGACATGTTACTTAATTATGGTTTTTCATTGGGCGTTGCATACGATCTGGATGTTCGGGTAATATCTGCTTATGGAAATAATAATGAACGGTATACTTCTAATGTGGTAAAAATAAAAGTTACGCCGTATAACGATCCTTCTGTATTAACTACAAGTAATACTTCTATAACCGTTGCTTTAAATACAGCAACACAACTTTCCAATACATTTTCATGGTCAAGATCATTCAATGGCTATACCGGAAACATAACATATACCTTGCAGTATGATTCTGCCGGAAAGAATTTTGCAGCCCCGTTAGATTTTCCAGTTGGTGCAAATATTTTAACCAAAGGGTTAAACCAGGGCGAAATGAATGAAGCCGCTTTAAATAAAAGAGTACCCGGTGGGAATGTGGGAAAAATTGAATACCGCATAAAAGCACAAACAGCACAGGGAGCAATTTCTTATTCAAATGCAGTTTCTGTAACTATACAAACATATTTGCCATTACTACGATTTTATATGCCGGGTGGTTATCAATCCGCAACAGGAAACGGATCCGACTGGAATCCCGGGAATGCACCCGAGTTTATAAGAGATACAAGATCGGGGGCATTGAATAAACTTTATTACATGTATATATTTCTGCCGGCCAATGTAGAATTTAAAATTACACAAGACAGATCTTGGGACATTAACTATGGTGGATCGGGTGGTAATCTTGTACAGAATGGTCCAAATTTCAGTGTAAGTACGGCTGGTGTTTACAGAATATCTTTGGACAGAACCGGGGCAAAATATGATATAAGAGCTGGAAGAATGGGCTTTGTTGGTGGAGCCACCGGTGCAGGATGGAACCCACCAAATGTATTTCCTAATTATGCCATGGGTCTTGCCTCAACCAATCTTTTTGTAGGATTAACCACATTTACTACCGGAGGTTGGAAAATGATTGATCATAATGATTGGAACAGTAATGACCTTACCGTAGTAAATGCCAGAAGCTACGGATCAAATGGCGGAAGTGGAAGTTCAATGCTGATTAACGATGCCAATATGCCGGATATAAATACTGCCGGCAGATATCGTTTAATTTGGGACGGTAGAAATGTAGATAATATAAGATATGAAATGTCGCCCGCAACAGAGATGAGAGTAGTTGGTGATGGTATGCAGGGTGTATCTGCATGGAACCCGGGAGCAAGTCCACAAATGACCTATACCGGCAATGGAGTTTGGACAATTACTCTTACACTGGTGGCCGGAAAAGATATTAAATTCCTGGCAGGAAATGATTGGGGTGCTTTCGATTATGAAGACAATAGTGGTGGTAGTACGGCTACTGGCTCTGCAAGAAAAATAAAATGGGAAGGTGGAGATAATTTTAAAACACCTGCAACAACCGGAAGCTATACAATAACTTTAAATGAAAATTCACAAACGGTAACTATTAATTAATTACTTAAAACGACGTTCAATTTTCTGAACGTCGTTTTTTTATGGCAATAAAATTTGAATGGATTCTTTAGTCAATATAGACATCTTTCTGATGCGCTATAATAAACTGCACCAGTTCTTCCAGTGTTGTATCAATTCTTGAAAGTGCATCGGTAATATCTTCCCGATTCACTTGGGCTGCAAAAGAAGGAGTCTTTAATTTTTTATGCACACTTTTAAAATCCATCCCATCATATTTCATGGGTCTTATTAATGCAGCAGCATGAATGAATCCGGATAATTCATCAATGGCATAAATCATTTTATCCATAGTACTCACCGGCTCCACACCAAAATAACGGGGTCCGTGTGATGCGATACATTGAATAATTTCCGGATCAATATTCCTGCTTTCCAATTCTTCAATAATGATACGGCAATGCGCATCGGGATGTTTCTCCCAGTCGGCATCATGCAAAAGGCCAGCCAGCTCCCATTTCTGCGCGGCTTGCTCATCTGCGTTTTCTTTATGAATGGCCCATGCTTTCATGACGGCGGCAACCTGTTTCATATGCAGCCTCAGTTTTTCATTGGGTACCCATTCTTCCAGTAATTGATGGGCATCATCAATAGACATCATATTTCCGGCATTTTTAGGGTCACCGAAAATGGTACGGCCTAAAGACTGAATTGGTTCCATGATTAATCGTTTAATTTCCGGTAAAAATAAATCCGGGTTCAATAAATATAAATTCAATTTTGGAGATTCATTAAAATGGTTATAATAATTGAATGATTTCAAAAATAAAGTTTGCTTTACGAGTATGGCTGTATAGTTATTTTGCCAGCCTCGAACTATTGATGTAAGCATATGATAAGATTATGGATTTACTAACCGGAAATACTAGATACTAGGTTTGAAATTGCCTGCTTTAATTTTATCAACCCGGTTATTCTTAAGTGTATAAAAAATGTATGACAAAATCTTTATTGAAAATCAATCGATTACAAAGCTTGCACTAAAAAATAAGTTCTCATTTCTTTGTTTTCAAATTTTATCCCACCTAACTTTGCGCTCCCTTTAAAGGATTAGCCTTTACTGGTATTTAAAATACTCACCGGGATGGCAGTGAGTGAAACATAAAAAACAAAAAATGAGCAAATTACATTTCACAACCAAACACGCAAATTCGGCTACCGTACAACGCAACTGGTATGTTGTTGACGGCACCAATCAAACCGTAGGACGTATGTGTGCAAAAGTTGCAGCGATTTTACGCGGCAAGAACAAAGCATACTTTACTCCTCACGTTGACTGCGGAGATAATATCATTATTATCAATGCAAGCAAAGTAAAGTTTACCGGTAATAAGGAAGATCAGAAAATCTACATCAACTTCTCTGGATATCCAGGTGGTAAGAAAGAAGAGACTGCTGGTAATCTTTTAAGACGCCGTCCTGAAGCAGTAATTGAAAGAGCTGTAAAAGGCATGTTGCCAAAAAATAAACTGGGTCGCCAGATGTATAAAAAACTATTTGTTTATACAGAAGCTGAACATCCGCATTTTGCACAACAACCAAAGGAGTTAAAATTCTAATCATTCCCCGATCAGCAATGACCGGGACCAAATAAAAATTAAATGGAAAAACAAATAAATGGTGTAGGACGTCGTAAAGAAGCAGTTACCCGAATTTTCCTTTCTAAAGGAGAGGGAAAGATTACGGTGAATGGTAAAGACTACAAAGCCTATTTTCCACTGGTTTATTTACAAAACCAGGTTGACAGACCACTTAGAACCGTTGAATCAATGGGGAAATACGATATCCAGATCAATGCTGCCGGTGGTGGATTGAAAGGACAGGCTGAAGCAGCAATGCTGGGTATTTCACGTGTATTGATTGAAGTAAACCCTGAATTACGTCCGGCATTAAAAGCAGCAGGATTATTGAAAAGAGATCCTCGTTCTGTTGAGCGTAAGAAGTTTGGTAAAAAGAAAGCCCGTAAGAGCTTCCAGTTCTCTAAACGTTAATATTTACTTCACAACGGGTTCATGCTGGATAATCATGAACCGGTTGTTTAGATATAGCATAAAAATCAATCTGAATTAAAACTTTATTTAAATAATAAAAATGGAAAATAAAACCTCCCTTCAACAGCAATTACTAGAAGCCGGTGTTCACTTTGGTCACTTGAAAAAGAAGTGGAACCCAAAAATGTTACCATACATTTTTGCAGAAAAGAAGGGTATTCACATTATCGATCTTAACAGAACTACTGAAGGACTTCAGGAAACTGCTGCTGCATTAAAACAAATTGCCCGCAGTGGTAAAAAGATCATGTTTGTTGGTACGAAGAAGCAGGCGAAAGATGTAATTACTGAATGTGCTAAAAGTGTAAACATGCCTTTCGTAACCGAGCGTTGGTTAGGTGGAATGCTTACAAACTTTAATACTGTTCGTAAGAGTGTTAAAAAAATGCAGAGCATCGAAAAGATGCTGAACGATGGCACATTTGATAATATCACGAAGAAAGAACGTTTAACGCTTAGCCGTGATAGAGATAAAATGGAAAAAGTATTGGGTGGTATCGCTCAGCTAGGTCGTGTTCCTGCAGCTTTATTTATTGTGGATATTGGGCATGAAGATATTGCATTAGCTGAAGCAACTCGTTTAGGAATTACCACTTTTGGAATCGTAGATACCAATTGTGATCCGAATAAAGTAGATTTTGCAATTCCTGCAAATGATGATGCTACCAAGTCAATCACAATACTTGCTCAATATATTACAGCTGCTATTGCAGAAGGATTAGCGGAGCGTCAGGCATCAAAAGATGATGATGTAGATGATTCATCTGATGAGGATAGCGATAAAAGAGCAGCACGTATGGAAGCTGAAGCAAATGCTGAAAGCGGACGTGGTCGTGGAGCAAAAGATCGTGGAGCAGCTGGGGGACCGCCTAAGCGTCGTGCACCAAGCAGCCCGAAACGTACCAGTGCAAGATAATAAGTAACCTTTATCCTTTTGGATTCAGAAGGTTCTTTGAATGAGAATTCTATTTATTAACTAAAAAATAAACCCCCATGGGGTTGGAGTAAATGATATGTCAACAACAGTAACAATCACCGCTCAGGATATAAATAAATTACGCCAGGCAACAGGTGCTGGAATGATGGATTGCCGTAAAGCATTAACAGAAACCAATGGCGATTTTGAAGAAGCTATTGACTGGTTGCGTAAGCAAGGTCAGAAAGTTGCTGCCAAGCGAAGCGACAGAGAAGCAAAAGAAGGAGTAATTATTGCGCAAACAACTGCGGATAACAAAACCGGAATGATTGTTTGTATCAGTTGCGAAACTGATTTTGTAAGTAAGAATGCAGAGTTTGTAGCTTTTGCACAAAGCATTGCTGATGCAGCTATTGCAAACAATGTAAAAAGTGCGGAGGAATTGAACGAAGTAGAAATAAACGGCACCAAAGTAGCAGATATGATCAATGATAAATTGGCATCTATCGGCGAAAAAATTGCGGTAAGTAAATTTGAAAGAGTAGAAGCACCATTTGTTGCTTCTTATATTCATGGATCATATCGTATGGGTGTTTTAGTAGGCATGTCAGCAGAAGCTGATGAAACCGGTAAGGATGTAGCTATGCAAATTGCTGCTATGAATCCGGTAGCCGTTGATGCAGACAGCGTTTCAGCTGAAGTCATTACACGGGAGAAAGAAATTATTCTTGACCTGATGAAGCAGGATCCGAAGATGGCTGGCAAACCGGAAGAAATGTTTACAAAGATTGTGGAAGGTAAGATGAATGCATTCTTTAAAGAGCAGACTTTATTGGCCCAGGTATTTGTAAAGGATAACAGTAAGACGGTTGCTGAACATCTTAAATCTTCTGCTGATGTAAAAGTAACTGAGTTCAAACGAGTAGCTTTAGGATAATCAAATACAAATTTTATTATATGAAGCGTTCCATTTCGGAACGCTTTTTTTATGTCTCATTTTTTTGAAAGTATTTATAAAATCCACATTCATCCTTTTATTTAATGCATACAAACTATTTTAAAAAAATGAACGATGTTAATACCGCTGAACGGACGTTGCCACGGAAGTTTACAAGTTGTAGAATTACATGTTTAATAACCAATTTCCATATCAAATTTTTCACCAAAAAAAATCCCCCTATCTTCGCTGCGCAAACTCCACATTTTTTAATCATAATTGATTAACTATACATGCTTCCAAAATACAAACGAATTCTTTTAAAACTTTCTGGTGAATCTTTAATGGGTGACAAAACATATGGCTTGGATTCAGCTGTGCTGGCTCAATACGCAAGCGATATTAAATCAATTACAGAGCTTGGTGTTCAGGTTGCTATTGTCATTGGTGGAGGTAATATTTACCGGGGCATGAACGAGGCAGAAACCGGTATTGAACGTGCACAAGGAGACTACATGGGTATGCTGGCCACCGTAATAAATGGTATGGCTTTGCAGGCAGCTTTGGAAAAAGCAGGTGTTTATACCCGATTGCAAAGTGCTATCAAAATGGAGCAAATTGCCGAACCATATATCCGCCGTCGTGCCATCCGGCACGTTGAAAAAGGGCGGGTTGTAATTTTTGGTGCTGGTACGGGAAACCCTTATTTTACTACTGATACAGCGGGTTCTTTAAGAGCCATTGAAATAAAAGCCGATGTGATTTTAAAAGGTACCAGGGTGGATGGGATTTACACAGAAGATCCGGAGAAAAACCCGAATGCAACAAAATATGGCTCGCTGAGTTTTCAGGATTGTTTGACTAAAAATTTGCGGGTCATGGACATGACCGCTTTTACACTTTGTATGGAAAATAATTTACCGATCATTGTTTTCAATATGAATGAACCGGATAATTTACGCCGGGTAGTTGCCGGTGAAAAAGTAGGAACCCTAGTAAGATAATTAACAAATAAATATATTAAATGACGGATCCAGGTGATCCGTTTTTTATTATCTGTGAAAATAGTTAAGTCCGTTTTTGTAAGTTTGGTTGGCATCGTAAAACTACGCACATACCATTTTGTATTTTATTTATACATATATTTATGAATTGTTAACGTACAAAAACAAATAATCCGCATTCATAGTTTTTATGGCTCCATTATCATTAACTGTTTTAGAGATAATTATCCTTCAAATTGGAGCTGTCATACTTGGCATGGCCATTTATTTTTTCTATAGCAGCAAGAAAAGCCTGATTGAATATTCACCGGAAAATATTGAAAAATTAAAAAAACAGATTACTGAATGGAGAGAGAAGTACATGAATGAAATTGATTTGCATGGTAAAGAAATCATCAATATAAAAGCGGAAGTAAAAGCTACTGAAGCGAAAAACAAAAAAAGCCTGGATGAGATTGAAGAACTTAATTGGAAGGTGATTGATTTGGAGAACCGCTTAGAAGATGCTAGAAGCGAAACTGTTCCAATGGAAAAGCCTGCTTACCTGAAACACCTGGGTGATGCAGGGCTTGAGCTGAGAAATCAGACAGAAAAAATAAACAGCTTATTGAACCAGGTTGATTTTATCAAAGAGTCTGAAGAAAAAATGCAGGCCTTGACGGAAGAAAATGAGCGATTAAAAACAACGATTTTAAACTTGGAATCCTTTGTTTCAAAAAGAGATACTGAATTGAAACGAAAAAGTGAGAAAGAAGAGATTTATATCGAAATGTCCTCGATGATCAGTAATGCGAATGAGGAATTCAGAACCTTGCGGGAAAAAATTCAAAAACTGGAAGCGCAGTTAATAGATACCCAAATGGATAAGTTGGAGTTTGAAAATATTAAAGAGGCCTATCAGCATATATCGAAAGATCATAAAGAATTAAGTGAACAATATAAAAAAACAGAAGAAAGGAACAACCGACTGACCATTGAAATGAATGAAGCTTTTGAGAAATTAAAAGAATCAAATTTTCAGCGTCAGCAATTGCAAAAAAAGATCAATTACATGGATGAGTTGAAAAGAGATTTGCGTACCATGTCTGATACGAATCGTTCTCTTGAAAGTCAGTTAACCCGGATTAGTGAACTGGAGAGCATGTTAAATATTTTATCTCAGGAAAAAAATAATCAAAGCGAAGATCAGTCAGCTAAAGATTAGCAGTACTCAAAGCTGACTAAAATCATATTGAATGCTCCTGATCAGGAGCATTGTCATTTTAATAAACAGTTTCCTTGTATTAATTTTACCAATATATTAAAAAGCATCATGCAAGAAAATATTGCGTCCATACGAAAGGATTATTCATTAAAATCACTGAATGAGAATGAGGTCAAGGCTGACCCAATAGAGCAATTTACTAATTGGTGGAAGGATGCCATACAATCGGCTATTCCTGAACCGAATACCATGACATTGGCAACGGCTTCTTCAGATGGTTTACCGTCTGCCAGAATTGTACTATTAAAAGAATATAATAAAAAAGGATTTGTTTTTTTTACGAATTATGAAAGCTATAAAAGCTGCCAGCTTATCGAAAATCCGAAAGCTTGTTTATTATTTTTCTGGAAAGAATTAGAACGGCAAATAAAAATTATCGGACTGGTTGATAAAATATCTGATAAAGAAAGCGACGAATATTTTCATACTAGACCCGAGGCAAGTCAAATTGGAGCTTGGGCATCGCCACAGAGTCAAATCATTGAAAGCCGTTCCTGGTTGGATGAACATTATCAAACCTTATCAAAAGAAATGGCCGGCAAAGAAATAAAAAGACCCGAAAACTGGGGAGGATATATTGTAAAACCGGTGATCATAGAATTTTGGCAGGGAAGACCGAGCAGACTGCATGACAGGATTCAATATACGCTTGATTATGACGGTAACTGGAGTATAGAGCGTTTAGCCCCATAAAGAAAATGGTTTATCAGCAAGTGGCTTTAAAACCAGTTACTGATAAACCATATAAAGAATCAAGGTATTATTCTGCAGCCGGTTTAGCCGATTTTTTTGCTACTTTTTTTGGCTTTTCCTTTGGTACTTCAACCACAACAACTTCAGCTTTCACTTTTGCTATTGAAGGAACATTCTTTTTAACTGGATTTGCCGGACGGCTTTTACCAAATGATCCTTTAAAAATTTTTCCTTTTTTTGTTTTTTTGTCTCCTCTTCCCATAATCTTTTTTTTATTTTAAATTGTATAAATCTGGTTTACGTAAGTTACTAAAAAAGCTCCGATCCACACAAAGTTGGATTAGCGGAGCTTTTAATTTTTTTGGGTATGCAATTAGACTTTGGATGCAAGCTCTTTACCAGCTTTGAACTTAGCCACTTTCTTCGCTTTGATTTTAATAACTGCACCAGTTTGAGGATTACGGCCATTACGAGCTGCACGTTTTGTAACGGAGAAAGTACCAAAACCAACTAAGGTAACTTTGCCACCACCTTTTAAAGTTTTAGTAACTGCAGTAACGAATGAATCTAATGCTCCGTTCGCTTGTGTTTTTGTAATACCGGCATCAGCGGCAATTTTTGTGATTAATTCTGCTTTGTTCATGATTATTATTTTTTAAACGTTTTGTAACAAGGACAAATTTAAAAGCTTTTCGATACCAACAAAATTTTTTTTAAGAAATAAAAAAATAAATTTCTTGCTAATCCACGTTGGGTAAGGACTTTGAGATTAGAATCGGGGGTTGTTGCCTCACCGGTTAAAACAAAATAAATCCGGAAAGCCTTACTGATACCGTGTTTCACGGTTATTTCCTGTGAAACCTTGTCAGCATTGGGTTTTAAGAAACAATCGTTCATTTTATTTTGTTAAAAAAAAGAAGGAAAAAACTTGTGCACAGTTAGTCCACAATCTGCATAACCGACCGGAAAGCAATAAAACGGGCACCCCATTTGTCGGTCCCTTTTTTACGCATATCATCCGAATGGTTTTCAATATATACATTATAAAAGGATTTGCTTTCAGCAAAATATTGAATGGCATAAGTGGGTCCTTCTGTTTCATCAACTTCCAATAAACGCAAAATGGTTGCTTTGGTAAAACAACCGGTATGGATCATTTCGGGTATATGTTCCTGTTTTATCCATGTAATCCATTCTTCTGCAATAGATGTATCTACTTTAGCTGTTACATTATATATAATCATCGGTTCAAATTTTTATTTCCAGGTAAACAGGGCAATGGTCACTGTGTTTTGTGTGGGGGAAAATATCCGCATCGATTATATTTTCCTTCAAAGTTTCGGTCACACAAATATAATCAATCCGCCAACCTTTGTTTTGCAGGCGTACACTGGGAAAGCGTTGACTCCACCAACTATAGCGATGCGGCTCCGGATGAACATGCCGGAACGTATCGATCCATTTGTTGTCAACAAATTTATCCATCCATGCTCTTTCTTCCGGTAAAAAACCGGACGAGTTTTTATTTCCTTTCGGATCATGAATATCTATTTCCTTATGCGCAATATTGTAATCGCCACAAAGAATTATTTTGGGGTGTTTTTTCCGAAGCTTATTCAGGTAGGCAAATATTTCATCCAGCCACACATATTTATAATCCTGGCGTTCGCTACCAGAAGTGCCGGAGGGGAAATAGGCATTAATCAGTAACACATCACCAATAAGCATTTGTATTACTCGGCCTTCGAAGTCACTTAGTTCATGCCCGGTTCCCGTCATTATTTTATCGGGTTTTATTTTTGTAAGAATAGCTACTCCACTATACCCTTTTTTTTGTGCAGAAAACCAATGCATATCATATCCTACATCATTAAATTGTTTTTCATCTACATCAGTAGGCTGTGCTTTCGTTTCTTGGATACATATGATATCTGCCGGATCTGTTTTCAACCAACCCAGCAAATCTTTTTTAATACCTGCCCGGATACCGTTTAAATTGTAACTGATTATGCGCATAAAAATGAATTGATTTTGAGTCGTCAATTTACAGTTTTTGGTTGAAGCCTATGAAATTAAATTGAGCGGAATGAGTTAACTTTCGGGATATCATTTTATATAGTATGTCACCGAAACAACCGATAATTCCACCTAAAAGACACGTTTACCTGGAGGGACCCAAAGACAGAAGCTATGAATTATTTTTTGCCTTCCGGGTGTTTTGGCAATTTATCAGGGGATTCAGGATGCTGCATTTCCTCGGGCCCTGTGTCACTGTTTTTGGTTCGGCCAGATTTAAAGAAGACCATGCATATTATATAGCTGCCAGAGAAATGGGAAGACGAATTGCAAGAACAGGATTGGCAACAATGACAGGTGGCGGACCCGGTGTAATGGAAGCCGCTAACAGAGGTGCATTTGAAGAAGGAGGAATATCGGTTGGCTGCAATATCCAATTGCCCTTTGAGCAGAAACCAAATCCATATGTAAATAAATCCATCACGTTTGAACATTTCTTTGTTCGAAAAGTGTTGCTTACCAAATATTCCTATGCATTTATTATCATGCCCGGAGGATTTGGCACCATGGATGAATTTTTTGAAACCCTCACACTGGTGCAGACAAAAAGCATATCACAATTTCCGATTGTATTATTTGGTAAAAAATATTTTGAACCATTAATGGAAATGATTGAGCATATGTGCCATGAAGGAACCATTTCCAGAGAAGATCTTGACTTAGTACTTTTTACCGATGATTATGATGAAGCAATTAATCATGTCAGTGTTTATGTAAGTCAAAACTATAAGGTTCGATACCGGAAAAAATTCTGGTGGTTGTTTGAGAAACGATAAGTTTCAACATTAAAGTTGAAGAAATAATAAAATTAATTTTTAACAGAAAACCTTCCTTTGTATTTTAGAAGATTATCTTTCATACATAATTATTTTTTATGACTTCAATTCAAGTACTCGGATATGTAGCCGGAACAATATCTACATTAGTTTTTTTGCCACAGGTAATTAAAACATGGAAAACTAAATCGGCTAAAGATATTTCTATATTCATGTTTTTATTTGCCACACTCAGTGTAATTCTTTGGCTTGTATATGGTGTGTTAATAAAAAATGGCGCCATCATTTATACCAACTCCGTCATACTTGTTTTGTCATCCATCATGCTTTATTTTAAAATCCGGTTTAAATAATGCCGGCAATCAATACCATTATATTCGATTTGGGTGCGGTGTTGATTGACTGGAACCCGGAATATGTTTTCAAAAATTATTTTGAAACCGAAGAAGAAAAAAAATATTTCTTCGATCAGGTGTGTACTATGGATTGGAATGAAGACCAGGATGCAGGTAAGCCAATTGAAGAAGCCGTAGCAGAGCGGATTAAATTATTCCCTGATTGGGAAAAACCAATCCGGGATTATTACAACCGCTGGCCCGAAATGCTGAAAGGACCCATTCCTGAATCTGTCGATATTTTTCGTGAATTAAAGAAAAATGAATCGCTTCGGTTTTATGCATTGACGAACTGGAGTCATGAATTATTCCCCATTGCATTAAGCCGGTTTGATTTTTTATTCTGGTTCGATGGTCGGGTTGTAAGCGGCGAAGAAAAAACTAGAAAACCATTCCCGGAAATCTATGAACGTTTATTGGAACGCTACCAGGTAAACCGGAGCAATGCTTTATTCATTGATGATAACCTGCGCAATATAAAAGCTGCCGAAGCATTGGATATCAGCAGTATTCATTTTCAAAATCCCAATCTTTTGAGAAGCGAATTGGAGTTGTATGGTTTGCTTTGATCAGGGTTTTTTTTATAATAAATTAGGGCTCATCCATTTTTCTGTTTCTTCATAAGTCATTCCTTTTCTTTTTGCATAATCTTCCAATTGATCCTTGTTTATTTTACCTAAGCCAAAATAATGACTTTCGGGATGTGCAAAATACCAGCCGCAAACAGAAGCAGGAGGGTTCATAGCCAGACTTTCTGTAAGACTTATACCAATGTTTTC
>JAYWCV010000110.1:0-8058 GCA_043780275.1 Chitinophagaceae bacterium | reverse complement strand
TTGATATTTAACTTACTGAAGTACCTTTAGAATAAATAATAATTCATTCATGGAATTTATAGATTATTATAAAATTTTAGAAGTTACTAAAAATGCTACGGAAGTCGACATCAAAAAAGCTTACCGAAAATTAGCAAGAAAACTTCATCCTGATCTGAATCCAACTGATAAAGATGCCCATCAAAAATTTCAACAGATCAATGAAGCCAATGAAGTATTAAGTGATCCTGAAAAAAGAAAGAAGTATGATAAATACGGAAAAGACTGGCAGCATGCCGAACAGTTTGAACAACAACGTCAGTCGCAAAGACCATCTCCAAACTTTGGGCAGTTTTCAACAGAAGAGGGTCATGATTTTTCCGATTTTTTTGAATCCATGTTTGGAAGTTCCGGCCGTCAACAACAGACAAAATTCCGGGGTCAGGATTATCATGCTGAACTGAAACTCAGCCTCCCCGATATTATGGAAACAAGGCAGCAAACCCTTACGGTAAATGGTAAAAACATCCGTATCAGCATACCAGCAGGCGTTGAAAACGGGCAGCTTATAAAGTTAAATGGCTATGGAGCTCCGGGTGTAAACGGCGGTCCTGCTGGTGATCTTTACATTACTTTTATTATTGCTCCACATCCTGTATTCAAACGTTTAGGCAATGATTTGAATATGACTGTTCCAATTGATTTATATACGGCATTACTTGGCGGAGAAAAAACGATTGATACACTTAGCGGGAAAGTGAATTTAAAAGTAAATCCAGAAACGCAGAATGGTAGCAGGATACGTTTGAAAAGCAAAGGGGTACCCATTTATAAAAAAGAAGGGCAACGTGGAGATCTATATGTTACATATGAAATAAGATTACCCACTAACCTGACAGAGCAGGAGAAAAATCTTTTCAGTGAATTATCTAATCTCCAAAAAAAATAATTTTATGCAATCAGAGACGATGATACCGGTACAGGAAATATGCATTCATCATAATATTGAACAATCCTTTATATATTCACTCAAGGATGCCGGGCTGATAGAAATGATAACTGTTGAAGAAAAAATCTGTATTTCCATAGATCAACTTCCTCAATTGGAAAAATTGATACACTTATATGAATTGGATATTAACCTCGAAGGCATTGAAACCATTACCCATTTATTAAACCGGATCAACGATATGCAGCAGGAGATTATTTTGCTAAGAAACCTATTAAACAGATATGAAAACGATTAAATTAATCATCATGCAAACGAAAAACATTTTAGTATTATCAGCCTTGCTTATTTCTTTTCATGTTATTGGATGTGAAAGTGAAAACTCGTCGACTAGTACCGTTATGAATATGGATACAACAAAATTTCCGCCGGTTGAAACCAATAAGGCAAATACAGATTACAAACCCGCTTTCAAAGGGCAAACAAGAATAGCCGGAGTAAAAACAGTAACGCCATATAACGTGGAGAAAATTGCAGAAAAACTTGGCCGGCCATGGGCCATTATTCCATTACCCGACGGTCGGTTACTGATCACTGAAAAATCTGGCTACCTGTTAATTCATGATGCAAATGGCAAACTGATAAAGAAAATAACCGGTTTGCCTGAAGTGGTAGATAGAGGTCAAATAGGTTTGCTGGATGTTGTACTTGATCCTGATTTTTCAAGAAACAAAACCATCTATTGGTCTTATGCTGAAAAAAGTGGTAGCGGAAATCTGTTGGCTGTTGCCAAAGGACAATTGAATGAATCAGCGGGACAGATTCAAAATACGGTAGTCATATTTCGGGCAAATCCCACATTAAATAGTAGTCTTCACTTAGGTTCCAGATTGGTTTTTGACAAAGACGGAAACTTATTTATAAGTACAGGAGAAAGATCAATTCTGGAAGGACGGGCACAAGCTCAATTACTCAATTCAGGATTGGGGAAAATTTTTAAAATCACCAAAGAAGGCAAAGCGGCTCCAGGCAATCCATTCCTGAACCAGAATGATGCTATACCCGAAATTTATTCGTATGGCATTCGAAATGCACAGAGTCTGGATATACATCCCGAAACAGGTGAATTGTGGGAGGCTGAATTTGGACCAAGAGGTGGTGATGAATTAAATATCATCAGGCCCGGAAAAAATTATGGCTGGCCCGTTATTACTTATGGTATCGAATATGGTGGCAATAAAATTGGAGCGCCTATACAGCAGAAAGCCGGCATGGAGCAGCCGGTGTATTATTGGGACCCGGTGCTATCACCCAGCGGTATGGCTTTTTATCATGGCAATACTATTCCCGAATGGAAAAACAACCTGTTTATTTGCGGCCTCAATAGTGCCCATATTGCCCGGCTTGTTATTATAAACAATAAAGTAGTTGGCGAAGAAAGATTGTTGGAAGATAAAAAAGAACGTTTCCGGGATGTGACCTATTATAATAGTATGCTCTATGCAGTAACCGATAGCGGTAACCTGTACAGGATCAGTAAAAAATAAGCTTGAATAAACGCTTATTTAATGAAATTACTAAGTTAAAGGCAAAATTTAAACCAGACAACATAAAAAAGAAAGTCTTATGAAAACATCAGAATTCAGACACGACAAAATAGTTGACAGACTAAAAATGTTCAATTATAAATATGAACTAAGTGGACAGACATTAAAAGTATTCTTACCAATGTTTTGTTATTTAAAAATTGACTTTAAAACAGACAAAGTAAAAATGACATCTCACTTAAATTTTGGTTTTCGCTTTTTACCTCTTGAATACAATTTTCTTATTTATGGACTTGTACTTTTTACACTTGCGTGGTATAATTGGACAACTTTAAACAAAGCTATCTTTCTTTTACTTGGATTGTTTGTTGTACAATTTGTTGTTTGTTTTATTAAAATAGAGACCCAAAGAATTATCGTTCACAATTGGATTGAAAACGACAATAAAAACAATTGATAACCGGTTTAATATTCGGCTATTTTTATTGAATCGAATTTTAAAGAATATAGGTTGCCTATTCAAAATAAAATCTGACAAGTAAATATTATACTGATGAAAATGTTGGATGTTTCTTTGATAGATTTAACGTACTGAAGGTGGACAGGATAATTGCCGTAACATTTTATCCGTATTTTTTTGATCCGGATCCCTTTTACTTTCATTCTTTCCCTTGAACCGGAAAGTAAGGGCCATATATGCTCCACCATCCTGAATTTTATTATTACCAATCAAACTGGCCCAGTTATGCACTCCTATTAACAAAGGGCCTGCCCTGAAAGCCCCGCCAAACCAAAAATGCATTTTATTATTGAATGATAGCGGCAAATAAACTCCAAATTTTTCTGTTTCCATTCTGGCTGCCAGGTTTATAAAATTCATATCATTTGCTACAAGTTGATTTTTACCCAACAGTGAATACAATGGAATAGTTAGTTCAGCATTGATAAAAAAATTACCTGCAATATGTTTGTCTGCATTGATAACCATTCGTGCCGGTTGAAACATTTTAAGTTTACCGGTTATCGAATTATTAGATCCTGATATAATACCAAGACTGTCAGCTAATGTTGCAGGATCAGTTACATTAATAAAAAAATCATCGATCAGCGAATCGGATACATTGTTTTTATTGAGTATCGCAGACCGGCTGTAATTACTCAATTTATATTTATTGACAGCCAGATCGAGTAAAGACAATCCGATCTTTAAACTATAGTCATAACCATTTCCCATACCTACTCCATTATCAGGTACAATATATTCGGCTCCTAGGCTCATACCGAGTGATGAATAGGTGTTCCTAAAAAATTCCTTTTGGGCTGCTTTGAAATTGGCGGAAGTATCCAGTGCATCAATATTTGCAGAATACCCATAATTAAGCATGCCAGAAGATAGATAATAGCCGGGATTATTATTTACGGTACCTGAACTTATACCAAGATTTAAAGCATTAACAAAAGCAGCTCCCAACCCTCTATTCGTTTTTAGCGTTATACCTGCATTAACAATTGCATTACTATTTTCAATAATAGTTCGGGAATAGGTTCCAAAAATTTCGGCCCAAACATGGGCTCTGAGTTCAGCCGATATGGGGGTATTGGAGATATTATTCCGCATAAAATCCCGGATGGTTGCTGCCGTATCCTGAAAAAGGATTGATGAAGTATTCGCTGAAATATAGGAACGCATCGTTGCACCAAATGCAATAGCAGCATTATTTCGAAGCCGTATACTTGTATTCAGTAAGCGTAAATCCTGGTTGGCCATTACAAAACTTTTATACTTTCCATTTTGTAAAAAAGCTTCCGCATTTTTAGCCGGCGAAATATAATTGGAATTCTTAATTACAATTGCATTGGTACTATGCTTGAACTGAAATGCAAATGGAGTAATATCCAGCTTAAATGGCATATGAACAATGGATGCCGGATTATTTGATACCGAAAGACTCCCCGTATAAGAAGATCCCTGAACGGCACGGTAATCCTGTCCGAAAACACAAATAAAATTCGTGTTTATGAAAATTAATAATCCAAACCTTTTCCACTTAAAAATTAAACTCATTAATTTGAAATTGTAAATGACCATCAGCAAGTTAAGATGGTTTGGTTTTCATAAATCAGATATACACGAACTTTAGAGTAAAATTATCAATAGCGGTTTAATGCATTATTAAATAAATGTTGTTAAACAAAAAGAATATTAAATGTCCATTCTTAAGTATGCAGGATTTATATCCGAAAATTTCAGGCATTTTATTTATACATCCTCCTCCTTAAAAGACAGGATCAACTGATCCATTCTTGCTTCCACTTTCCGGTAGGTCACCAAAGCTTTATCCAGCATATGTTTCGATGCTTTAGCCGTATCCATCCCATCATATTTATCTGATAGAAAAATGACTTCCGAAATTCCGGACTGAATGATAGCTTTTGCACATTCGTTGCAGGGAAATAATGCCGTATAAATTTTACAACCCCGCAGATCCATACCAATATTATTTAATATGGCATTGAGTTCGGCATGACAGATATAAGGATATTTGGTTTTTAAAAAATCGCCTTGTTTCTCCCAGGGAAATTCATCATCATCACAACCTATGGGTAAGCCGTTATATCCTGCCCCGACAATTTTATTTTTATCATTTACAATGCATGCCCCAACCTGTGTACTGGGATCTTTACTTCGTTTGGCAGATAATAATGCCACACCCATAAAATATTCATCCCAAGAAATATAATCCTGTCGCTTTTTCAAGATTGTAAGTTTTTATTAAAAAGAGTATTGCTAAAAATACGAATGAAGTTTTAAGAATAGAAAACATTTTCAGTTTATGGATTGTTATAGCATGTTTGCTTTTAGCAAACAACCGCCAATGCATAGATTATGAATCTGCTAACAACTTTGATCCTTAACTTGCAGAGTGAATAAGTCGTTAACAATATGCTCTATAAAATCATATTAATATGAAAAAAGGAATTTTATTTTTATTTATAGTTAGCTCATTTTCTGCAAATGCACAATCATTGAAAGATGCATTGTATGGCGGAAAGTTGAAAACAGATTCCGGTACGGTAATCAGAAAAACAGATGACCTGAGTACAAAGATTGATACCAGCATGAAGAAGCCGGTTGTAGCTGAAAAAACCAAGTTGACTCCTGCAAGCAAAGAATCTTCCATTAATAAAATTCCTGCTCAGCCTGATTCAACATCCATTGCCACGGCAGATAAGATAGAAACAATTGCATCACCAAAAGATAATACGAAGATCTGGAAAGAATTTATGGATTCAGCTATCAGCAATTTTAAAACAGACGTATTGACTTCTAAAAAAATCAAAAACGGAACGTATTATGTAATGGTTGATTATGAAATTGGCACCGAAGGACAGGTAACCATCAATGCTATTTTCCCTTCTCCCGAAAATTCATTTCTTGCGCAACAAATTAAGGAAAGACTTACACTTGCTGCCCCAAATTTAAACCCCGTACTTGCCAGTAATGGCAAACCACGAAAGGTTAGTAAAAAATATAATTTTACGTTGACCAAGATGTAGTATTTTTTTCGGGTAATTTATTTTAGTAAATACCGGCTAACAAGCTTATTAAGTTTTACATAATAATTTGCATCAAACCCTGTTTTTATAACGATTGCTGAGCGTAGTTTTTTAGTCTTTCTCTCATCAACTCATTTGCTTTACTATATTTTCTTACGCCAATTCGATTTTCGTTATAACCATTTTTTACATAATTTTTGCTTTCTTCAATTGTTGGCGGTCTGCCTTCTCTTTCCCATGTTAGTCTTGTAATGCAGTCATTCAAATAACCAATGGTTGACGTATCTCCATCAGTAGTAGATATTTCAAAAGTTTCAAAGTCTTTTAATATTAAGTTCTTTAGTTCGTTTGTAAGCAACTTATCATCTTGAAGTTGCTCTAAAAAATGACTCATAAAAATTTGTTTAAAGTCTTTCAGGTCATTTTTTAATATGTCAAAAAGTACAAACGAATAAAAAGTCTCTTTATGAACAAATGCAATGCACTTTCGACCTTGCAGGGTAAATAAATGTCCATTCCAATTGTCTAATGAAAGTGATGGAAGTCTTGTTTTTAATCCAATAAGTTTTGACAGTTTTGTTGAGCAGAAAACGGTTGGCATTTTTTTAATACAAACTTAATTGAATCTTTGGAATGCAAAACATGAAAAATCTGATTCTTCTTTTTGGTCAAGTCTATTCAACGTACATAAAATTTCTTCATTTGGGTCGTCATTTTTTTTACAGCTTAAACAAAGTTGTGGTTTTGGATGAAGGTCAGGGTTAATATCTTCTCCATTGTCGTTATAAAAGCCAAAAAAACTATCCATTCTATGTTTTAATTTAAAAATAACAGGCATCTCAAATATAAATATATTCTTAGAAAGACAATCAGCAAAGCATTGAATCTAGGATATGCTGTAATAAAAACTGGCATTAGTTAATTTAGTGGGAGATAGACAATAATTCGCTGTTAGGTGGAAGAAACCAGCAACCACTTCTTGAGTGATACCTGTTTACTTATCACTCAGGCTCTTTAAAAATATACCGTTCATCGTATTCAATCTCGAAGGCTTTAAGCATCTTTCTGTATTCATCTAAAAATGTTTCTTTTTTATGATGGACTTCCTGATTTTGGATGTAGCGTATAACTCTGTCAACATGAGTTTTGGAATAGGAAAAAGCGCCAAAACCTTCCTGCCATACAAATGCTGATTTACAAAATTTATTATCGTTAATCCACTTATTGCTTTCTGCTTTTACATTTTGCACCAACGATGAAATGGATTGATTGGGTCGCATGCTTATAAAAATATGAATATGGTCGGGCATGCTGTTTACCTGGAGCATCTTGTGTTCATTTTTTTGAAAGATACCCGTAATGTATTGATGCAGTCTTGGTTTCCATTCTTTCTGAATGAGTGCGGCACGGTATTTAACAGCAAATACCAGTTGAATGTGGAGTTGTGTGTATGTGTTTGCCAAATGTATAGAGTTTGATTATTAAATATACAAAATGTTGCTTGCGTTCCGGAAGGACACAAGTTATATGTTTCCCGGAATTTGAATTGCAGCAAACATTCCGATGGAACGTTTAAAAACATTTGTTTTTCGTGTTACCCATGAAATGTCCCAACAGGACATTTACATCTTTGATATATCTCATGATTCGAAGATATTTGATGATTGTATTTGCGTTCCGAAGGAACGTATCATGGGTAGAAAAAAAATACGGATTGAATAGCGTTCCGTAGGAACGTATGGTGCCTGATTCCCGAATTTAAAGAATGCACCAGATGTTACATTGGAAAATTTAAAATCATACTTCCTTATTGTTACCTGTATGCATTACAAGCTAAAACTGCCACCCAACTTTTATCATTATTCTGTTTAGATTATAGCTGTTAATTTTTGTAAGCAATTCCTGGGTTCGCCAGTCCCGGTATTTTTCTAATTCTTTAAGACTTTTAACGGAATGACCTAAAGACAAAACAAGGGCATTTTTGTTTTTTGTTTGAATGCTGTAACCCAAACCGGCATCGGTATA
>JAYWCV010000109.1:0-11627 GCA_043780275.1 Chitinophagaceae bacterium | reverse complement strand
TCGTCTGTACAACGTATGCGGTAGGCCTACTACCATCTCTTATACAACATTGAAAAGAACTCTATCCTATGTATCTTTTCATTCGTGACACACCCAACCATGGCAAAAACCAATAATCGGATAAACCCAGCCGTTCGTAGTGTTGAAAATATAAAAAGCTGAATCAGGATGCTTCATTTGCAACAAAGCAACCTGATTCAGCAACCTTTTGTTTTTTGTATTCATCATTTCCCAGCTTTCTTATTTCTTTTAGCCTTTACAACTACTAATTCATTAACTTTATTTTCCTTTATTTCTTTACTATTTTCAAAATGAAAAAAGAATTAATAGCTGAGTTGTTTGCACAATTTGAAAATGCCTGTTACAATTACAAAGGCATTGAATGCTGGAGTGCAAGGGAGTTACAGCCTATCCTTGGTTATTTGCGATGGGAGAATTTTACAAATGCAATTGAAAAGGCAAAAAAGTCTTGTGAGAATGTGGGTGAAGAAGTTACGCATCATTTTCGTGACTTCACGAAAATGATAGACTTGGCGAAAGGTGCAAAAAGAGAAATTGATGATATTGCGTTAACCCGTTATGCTTGTTACCTTATTGCACAGAACGGAGATACTTCCAAACAAGCCATTGCATTTGCACAAACTTATTTTGCAGTGCAAACCCGCAAACAGGAAATTATAGAACAACGTTTATTAGATATTGTAAGAGTTGCTGCAAGAGAAAAACTTTCAAAGTCAGAAAAAAATTATCTGGTATTATTTATGAACGTGGAATAGATGATAAAGGATTTGCCATTATCCGTTCCAAAGGCGACCAGGCATTGTTTGGTGGTTTCAGCACCAATGATATGAAACGAAAATTAGCGGTACCGGCAACCCGCCCCTTAGCAGATTTTTTGCCAACACTTACAATCAAAGCAAAAGATTTTGCAACAGAACTCACCAGTCATAATGTTATTGACAAAAACCTGAAGGGTAAAACTGCTATCAGTAAAGAACATGTAGACAATAATCTGGCAGTAAGAAAAATACTGAAGGAACGTGGCGTAAAGCCTGAACAATTACCAGCGGCAGAAGATATTAAAAAAGTTCAAAGAAAATTAATGAATGAGGAAAAGAAAGCAGTAAAGAAATTGAAAAAAAGAAAATAAAGCTACCAGTTACCTCTCTGTTGTCCGTAGTGTTCCATTTCTTCAACTCAATAAAGAATATAAAAATTATAGGATTGTTATGTACTTACGCCGTAACGGGTATTTTCTTCTACCCTCTTCTGGTCTGTAGAGATATAGTGTGGTTGGTGAAAGAAAATACCGACCACCATAGATTACCACTAATGAATAATTCCTGAACTTTAATTTGATCCTCTTGAGGCATTTCGAATTTGGAACTTTTTCCAATGTTCATTTTAAATTACCCCATCAGACTTTGAAATGTTACATAGATAAAATGTCGATTTGGTATTAATCAATTTTTTCTTCTCATTCCAGAAAAAATTTCTACCCTATCTTTAAAAAAAAATACACATGAAATGTCCATGACCGGAATTTATACACAAACCGGAATGATTAGTTTCATGGACATACTAAGTGGCAAAAAAAACAATAAAAATTAACACATGAAAAGGCTCTTCATTTTACTTTTGATTGGTTTCAATTTTTCGATCATCAGTTTTTCACAGCAAACACAAAAACCCCCATTACATGGTAAAAACTGGATGGCCATTACCGGGAAACCACTGGCAGCAACAGCCGGTTCGATGATTTTTCAGAGAGGTGGGAACGCTGTAGATGCGGCCTGCGCCATGCTTGCAGCCACCTGTACCATGTGGGATGTGCTGAGCTGGGGAGGCGAAACACAGGCATTGATCTATAATCCAAAAACAAAAAAAGTAATTGGCATCAATGCACTGGGTATGGCACCTACCGGGGCTACTCCTGAATTTTTTAAAAATAAAGGTTATGATTTCCCTCCGGAGTATGGTCCGCTGGCAGCGGTAACGCCGGGCACTGCCGGTGGTATTTGTTATATGCTGGCTGAATATGGAACCATGAGTTTGAAAGAAGTTTTGGCACCTGCCATGGAATTGGCTGCCGGATATCCGATAGAAGCGCAGACTGCCAACAGCATAGAACGGGGCAAAGCCCGGATAAAAGAATGGCCCTACAGCAAGGATGTTTTTTTACCCCACCTGGGAGAAAAAAGAGAAGCACCGGAAGCCGGTGAAATATTTGTTCAGAAAGATTTGCTTGCAATGCTTTCCAAAATGGTGGAAGCAGAACAGGAGGCCCTGAAGAAAAAGAAAACCCGCAAAGAAGCCATCATGGCAGCGAATGACCGTTTTTATAAAGGCGATATTGCCAAAGAATTTGTTCGGGGCAGTACCGAGCAAGGTGGGTTGATAACCATGGATGACCTGGCAAAGTGGAAGGTCATTGAAGAAGAACCTTTATCTGTAAATTATAAAGGCATCGAAGTGTATAAGTTGCAGCAATGGACACAGGGCCCGGCCATGTTACAGGCATTAAATATGCTGGAGAATTTTGATCTGAAAACCATGGGATACAACAGCAGCAAGTATTTGCATACGGTTTATCAGGCCATGAACCTGTCATTTGCCGACCGAGATTTTTATTATGGTGATCCTTATTTTTCTCCCGGAATTCCCATTAAAGGATTGATGAGTAAAGATTATGCCAGGGAAAGAGCCAAACTAATTACCGATGAAAAAAACAAACCCTATGTCGGTCCTGGAGATCCTTATCCGTTTGAAGGAAAAGTAAATCCTTTTAATAAATTAATTCAGCGACTAGCCAACAAATACGATTCTACAAAAACCAAACAGGGTGGGTTTGTTCCGGCACATGATCAGCAGCTGGCATACAATAATTCTTTGCCATTAGACGAAGCCTATTACGACCGTTTATGGAGGGGAACCACCAGTGTGGAAGCAGCCGATAAAGATGGATGGGTTGTTTCGATAACACCAAGTGGCGGCTGGATTCCGGCATGTATCGCTGGTAAAACGGGTATTGGCATGAGTCAGCGTTTGCAAAGTTTTGTACTGGATTCTGCATTGAATCCGTTTAATGTAATTGCACCGGGTAAACGGCCAAGAGTTACGCTGACACCTTCTTTGGCGTTAAAAGACGGAAAACCATTTCTTGCTTTTGCCGTTCAGGGTGGCGATACACAGGATCAGAATTTATTGCAATTCTTTTTAAATATGACCGAGTTTAACATGACGGTACAACAGGCAACAGAAGCCGCCAATTTAAACAGCAACCAACTTTGGTTATCGCTGGGTGGTAATAAAATAAGCGACCGCCAGCCAAGGCCCGGAAGTATGCAGATTGGCAGAAACACATCCGATAAAATAAAAAAAGAATTGGAATTATTGGGATATAAACTTTCATTCGGTGACCGTACCAGCGGACCGATCAACGCTATTTTCTTTGACAGGAAACACGGAAGTTTCTGGGGCGGGTCATCAAACAATGGAGAAGATTATGGCATCGGTTGGTAAATAAATAAACATTCAATTTCAAAAAAAAAAAACATGAACACGGAAGCATTGGAAAGCAGATTGGCAGAACTGGGTTATCAATTACCTGTATTACCAACATCAAAAGGCATTTATAAAAGATGTATGATAGTAGGCAACATGCTGTACCTATCTGGACATATCTCTGTAAACAACGATGGTACGGCCTTTACAGGAAAATTAGGTGCCGGCTTATCAGATGAAGAAGGCGTTATTGCTGCCCGTCAATGTGGGTTGGCCATGCTGGCATCTATCAAAGAAGTATTGGGAGGGTTTGAAAAAATTGTTCGTGTTGTAAAATTATTAGGCATGGTAAATTGTACCACAGACTATACCAAACATCCCATCATCATCAACGGATGTAGTGAACTTTTCAGGGATATCTGGGGCGAAGATTTGGGTGTAGGATGCAGAAGTGCAGTGGGCATGGGTTCTCTGCCTAGCAATGTAGCTGTAGAAATTGAAGCTATTTTTGAAGTGAATTGATTTAAACCCATGAGTTCCGAAAAACAATGGTTCTATGTTGATAATATTGTAGAGATTGATTCTCCTGCATTATTGATTTTTCCCAAAAGAGTGAAAGCCAATATTCAAACAGCCATCAACATGATCGGCGATATCAACCGCTTACGGCCACATGTAAAAACGCATAAGTGCAGTGAAGTAGCAAGCATGATGATGGATGCCGGGATTTATAAATTCAAAGCTGCGACTATTTCTGAGGCAGAAATGCTGGGCATGAATAAAGCCAAAGATGTTGTGTTGGCATATCAACCGGTTGGGCCTAAACTGAAACGGTTTATTGAACTGATTAAAAAATATCCGGAGACAGAATATTCCTGTCTGACAGACAATATGCTGTCTGCAACAGAGCAGGCAAAAGCCTTTACTGATGCTGGTTTGACAGTTCCCGTTTATATCGACTTGAATGTAGGCATGAACCGGACCGGTATTGCCCCCGGAGATGAAGCTCTTGAATTATACCGGTTTTGTTCCGCCGCAGGCGGAATGATTATAAAAGGATTACATGCCTATGATGGTCATATACGCAATGCTGATTTTGATGAAAAGAAGAAAGCTTGTGATGAAGCTTTTGCAAAAGTTGAATTACTGACCGAAAGAATTATGCATGCAGGATTTCCAAAACCAATCATCATTGCCGGAGGTTCACCGGCTTTTTCGGTGCATTGCAAAAGAGAAGAAGTGGAATGCAGTCCCGGAACATTTATTTATTGGGATCATGGTTATTCAACTCTTTGTCCCGAGCAGGATTTTATACCGGCAGCTGTGTTGCTCACCAGAGTGATTTCATTGCCGGAAGAAGGAAAAATCTCTACTGATCTCGGACATAAATCGGTAGCTGCTGAAAATGATATTTCAAAAAGAGTTTTCTTTCCGGAACATGAATTGCTGAATGCTGTTGGACAAAGTGAAGAACACTTGGTATTGGAAAATAAAACGGATCATAAATTTAGACAAGGAGATATACTTTATGGAATTCCATATCATATCTGCCCTACTGTTGCTTTGTATGACTCTGTACTTTTAGTGGAAAATGAAAATTGCCATGGGGTTTGGAAAAATATTGCCAGAGACAGAAGTATAAGCATCTGATTTAGATCTACTCCAAGGTCGAAACCTCTCGTAGTCATTTTATTTTAATTTGATATAATTTGAGAGACCCCGATGAAACTGAAAATTTCTATCCCCATGTTGTTAATTATTTCCGGTATTTCATGTGCGGATTTCGGCTTGTATGAAATATCGATGAAACATATATAAGCCGCTTCCTTTTATAAATCTTATAAACTAAAACAAAAGGGAAAAATGTAACTGATGCTTCCCGGAAAGGTTTTCGTTCATAGCCAAAAATTTCCGGTTTTGACTGAAGCAGTTTTATTGTCGCATCTACAGACAGGAAGAACCTGTTTCCCAAACCTAATTTTTGATCATCATACCATTGAATCGCATCCTGGAATTCTTTCTCTGCTTCGGAATGGAAAATGACGTTGTACATTATCTGTTGGCTTTTAGAGTCTTTAGCTTTTTAGCTGCTCTTTGTTTCACTTCGTCCCAAGTAAAGCCTTTTGTTTTTCCGGATTCCAGTTCATTAAATCTACGGTTCATTTCGTTTATAAAGTCTTTGTCATCCCAACGATTATACTCAGTAATATCATCCTCTACCATTGTATATATTGCTTTAAGTTTCTTCTCCTCTGCCTGCTCAATATACTGGTGAAGTTTTTCTTTTATTAATGTTGTTTTCATGAACTAAAGTTAATAAAATTACCAGGAGGATAAAGTTTTATGAAAAAAAACTTAAATCCGTTTGTTGGTATGCCATACACATGGCCAGGCGACATACCAACAAAGGAGTAATATAAATTAAGGATTGAAATAATGTGGCTAAAGCCATAAAATATTATTAACAGTTTGCTGAAGCAAACTGCAATAGATAAACAAAGCACAACAATCAATTACAGTCAGTTTCAACTGACTGATAAAAGAAGTAATCTATTTTGGCTTTAGCCACATTTAAAGGGAAGCAAACTGAAAAATTGATTACCAGTTTGCTGAAACAAACTGCAATAGATAAGCAAGGCACAACTATCAATTACAATCAGTTTCAACTGACTGATAAAAGAAATGATCTATTTTGGCTTTACCCACATTTAAAGGGAAGCAAACTGAAAAATTAATTAACAGTTTGCTCAAGCAAACTGCAATAGATAAGCAAGGCACAACTATCAATTACAGTCAGTTTCAATTGACTGATAAAAGAAATGACCTATTTTGGCTTTAGCCACATTTAAAGGGAAGCAAACTGAAAAATTGATTTAAGCCAGCACTTCTCCTTCCAGGTCATAATCAAAAGCTTTAGTAATTTTTACTTGGATAAATTCGCCAATCACCAGTTTCTTTTTGCTTTGGATCACTACTTCATTATCCACTTCTACACTGTCAAACTCTGTACGGCCGATATATCTGCCCGCTTCTTTTTTATCAATCATCACTTTAAATGTATATCCAACTTTCTCCTGATTTTTTTCTAAAGAAATTTCCTGCTGCAATTCCATAATCTCTTGTGCCCTTCTTTCTTTTTCTTCTGCTGGGACATCATCCTCCAATTCAAAACCACTGGTACCTTCTTCGTGTGAGTAGGTGAAAACACCTACCCGGTCAAATCGCTGACGAAGCAG
The DNA here is from genome assembly GCA_043780275.1 of Chitinophagaceae bacterium. Taxonomy (GTDB): domain Bacteria; phylum Bacteroidota; class Bacteroidia; order Chitinophagales; family Chitinophagaceae; genus MGR-bin208. The sequence goes on along the minus strand of JAYWCV010000109.1, from coordinate 4,887 downwards.
AAATTGTTTTAATTCTTCTATATCATCGAGTGTTTCTCCAGGGAAACCGGCAATCAATGTGGTACGAATACAAATACCCGGAACCTTGGCCCGGATATCATCTAAGAGCTCTTCCATCTCTTCCCTTGTGATCAGCCTTTTCATGGCTTTCAGCATATTATTGGATGCATGCTGTAAAGGGATATCGAGGTAATTGCAAATATTGGTTCTCTCTTTCATCACATCCAATATTTCAATTGGGAATTTTGAAGGATAGGCATAATGCAATCGAATCCATTCCAGACCTTGTACATCTGCCAACTTATTCAGCAATTCTGATAGCATTCTTTTTTTATACAGATCCAATCCGTAATAAGTCAGTTCCTGTGCAATCAGCATCACTTCCTTAACTCCTTTCTTCACCAACCCTTCGGCCTCTTTTACCAATTCTTCCATGGGCTTGCTCACATGCTTGCCCCGCATCAACGGAATGGCACAGAATGAACAGGTACGGTTACATCCTTCAGAAATTTTTAAATAAGCGTAATGTTTTGGCGTAGCCAGCAAACGTTCGCCCAGCAACTCGGTTTTATAATCTGCTTCAAATTGTTTTAAAATCATGGGCAGTTCCATAGTGCCGAAAAAGGCATCCACTTCCGGCATTTCTTCTTCCAGGTTATTCTTATATCGTTCGCTTAAGCAACCGGTCACATAAACCTTGTCCAGTTTACCCCGACGCTTCAATTCAATCTGATCTAAAATAGTATTGATAGATTCTTCCTTGGCTTTTTCAATAAAACCGCAGGTATTCACCACAACAATATTGTGATCGTGTTTTTTATTTTCGTGTACAACATCAATCTCATTGGCTAATAACTGTCCGCTCAACACTTCACTATCCACCATGTTCTTACTGCAACCAAGTGTGATGATATTTACCTTGTCTTTCTTTAATGTTCTTACTTTCATAAATGGCTGCAAAGTTAATTAAATCTGAATGGGCCATGGTAAAAATTAGCAGAGGGCAATAGCACCGCTCATACTTTGCTGACTTACTCGTTTACAATCCATTTTACATGATGATACTTTCCTATTTGAAAGTATTATAAAAGAATTGTTGAAAATTTATTTCCACGGATAAGAAAGTACATCCGGATAAGACTGAATACCTACCGGATCTTTTTTCCCTCGGAGAATAAAAGTTAATTCAAATGAGCGGGGTTTTTGTAAAGCCTGGGTTAGCCTAGATGTTGTGATGTCGTAAGATATTCCAAATTGAAAATCTTTTACAGCAATTCCCAAATAAGGAATGATGGCATTATTCATCCAATACCAGGCACCGGCATTGATCACCATTCCGGATTGCACCGGCAGATAATATCCAAATATTGCACCAACAGATGTATATTTTGCCTGGTTTTGAAATTGATGAACCGCATTTGCATTGAAGACTAAAATATTTGATAAATAAGTTTCGAAATTTGCATGTACCACTTTTCTTATAGCCAGGTATTGGTTAGGATCATTCAGATATGTCTGTTTGGGTTTGTTGACATGAAATGCTGCAACACCAAAATCAAAATTGCTGTTTTCATTGGATACACTATACGTGAGGCCGGTGTTTGCAGAAACATATCCTTTCATATTAGATAAAGCCGTTTCTCCTGTTGGAAGATTAACATCAAAACCTTTTCCGGTAAACTGTTCTTCAAAATCCAGTGCATGAAAATCAATATTTCTACTTCCATAGGTAGCTCCGAATCCAATACCCAATTTTTGTTTTACCACATCATCACTCAAAGTAAGGCTATAGGATAAGTTCAATGATGCGTAATTACTTTTTACTATACCACCCATTGCCTGGTCCATCATAAGCATTCCACCCAATCCGATAACATTTTTCCCTTGTGGCTTATACATATCCTTGCTCTGCAAAATCCGTTTATCAAAAGAAACCGTTCCGGTAACATAGGGACTTGATGGGTTTTGCCACTGATTTCTTAAGTTGGAAATGAAACGCCATTCGGAATTTATATTTCCTGCCAATGCAGGATTCAAATTCAGGGGAGATGAAAAGTATTGAGCAAAAGCCGGATCCTGCCCAAAGGAAATTTTTCCAAAGAGTACTCCACATAAAATAATATAAAATTGTAGTTTTTTCATTTCATGTTATTTTAATAATACAGAATTTCCTGCACGTTTAATAATTTTATTATTTACACCAATTGCTTCAGCCGTCCACGTATACACATCCGATACCTGTGGTTGTCCTTTAAAAATACCATCCCAACCTTTGCCGATCTCATTTGTTTCAAATACTAATTGACCCCAACGGTTAAATACCCGGAAAAATCTAAGTTCTTTTATGTTCACCGTTAACGGATATAAGCGATCATTATGTCCATCATTATTGGGTGACCATCCTTTTGGCACGAATAAACCAACGGATACTAAAGGAGCTTCTTCCGGTTTTACTTTTACCAATAATGTATCAACAACTTCACAACCATTTAAGGATGTAATTTTTATTAAATATTGAATCTGTTGATCGTAATAAAAAATTGGATCCATTACATTATTCAAATTCAATCCACTAGGTGGTGTCCATAGATACTGATAGTTTGTACTTAATGATCTTGCTTTAAGTTGTTTTGCAACAAATTTATCTGCATTAATAGGATTATACCGAATTGCTGATAAGGTGTCTTCCACCTGTACGGTTATTGAATTTGTTAACCCGGACTTACTGCATAAAGAGTCCTGCACACTTATTAATGTATAGATAGTATTGACATTTGGAGAAACACTAAATTGATATGTTGCGGTAGTTATTCCATTTACGGTAATGTTATTAACTCCATCATTATAGGTAAAACTAAATGGTGCAACTCCGGTAAAGTTCACAGTTAAATTTTTACTCTCCCCTTTACAAACGACTGTTTCTCCCGTTAATATTGCAGTAGGTATGGCATTCACTTTTACAGTTACCCGTTTTACCAAATAACATCCGTCCGTAGCCGTTCCTTTGATGTAATAAACGCCTTGTACAGAAATCGTTTTTGGATTCAATAACGAATTGAACGCAGTTGAATCATTCCAATAGGTAAACACAAGACCCGCATCACTGCCTTGTGTAATTGCTGCAGTAGTAAGATCAACGGTGGAACCGCTACAGATTGCAGCCGGATCAGTCACTTTTACATGTATTGAATTTTGAGTAACCGTACTGCTTGCTGATGCATTACAACCATTGGCATCCGTAACTTTTATACTATAAATACCCGGTGCTAAATTGTTAAGGTTTTTATTGCTGGAAACAAATCCTGCAGGCCCTGTCCAGGAATAAACATATGGAGCTGTTCCATTAATTACTGTAAGATTTATACTGCCGTTATTTGTATTACAAGTAGCGATGGTATTCGTTTCTGTTAAAGTAATGATATCTGTTGTCTGCGCAATTGACATTGAAGTACTAAACGTACATCCATTAGCATCGGTTACATGTACAGTATAATCACCGGCAGCTAATCCCGAAATATTTTTATCGGACGATATAAATCCATTCGGTCCGGTCCATGCATAAGAATATGGCGAAGTTCCATTACTGACAGTCAGATTGATGGACCCTATATTTCCTGTACACTTCGTATCTGTAATTACGGGATCAACAACTATTGTATTTGATGTTTTATTAATGATTATTATTTTAGAAACAGCACATCCGTTTGCATCCGTTACAACGACTGAATAATCCCCGGCAGAAAGTCCCGAAATATTTTTATTGGATGAAGTAAATCCATTCGGGCCGGTCCATTGATAAACAAATGGAGCCGTACCATTTGAAACTTCTATAACTATTGACCCTTTTTTATTGATGCATATTTCTTCAGTTATTGTTTCTGAAACTGACAATTCAGTATTCATTTGGGCTACATTGATCTCAGCACTTATTGAACATTCATTCACATCATCAATTTTTACAGAATATAAACCGGATGCTAATCCGAAAATATTCTTACTGGAAGAGCTGTATCCATTCGGTCCTGTCCAGGCAAATGAATAAGGAGCTGTACCATTTGATATAGTGATATCAATACTTCCATTATTGCCGGTACAAATAGTTTTCTTCACAATCTGAGTAACGGACATTGTATTTATTAGTTTATTTACCAAAATGCTTACAGAAGAGGTACAGTTATTAATATCATTCACTGTTACCTGATATACTCCCTGATTCAGATCAATGATATTTTGAGCGGATGAAATAAAACCATTTGGACCGGTCCATGCATAGCTATATGGCGAAGCACCATTAGTAGCCGTTAGACTAATAGCTCCTTTCTTATCTGCACAATTTAACGGAATAACCTGCTGACTTAATTCAATATTAGCCGTGGTTCGGATGATATTAAAACTCTTTGAAAAAGTACAGCCATTTATATCGGTCACTTTTACTGAATAAACCCCAAATGATAATCCGGAAATATCTTCAGTTGATGCAGTATAAGTTCCCGGCCCTGTCCATTCATAAGTATACGGCTCAGTTCCATTGCCAACAGTTATATCTATCGACGCTTTTCTATTCGAACATATTTCATTGACCATCCCTTCTGAAATTGATAAAGAGTTCGTAACCTGACTAACATTCAATAACCGATTTACTGAACAACCAAATGCATCTAAAACAGTGACTGAATAAAGTCCAGGAGCAATTCCGGAAATATCTTCTGTTGATGAATAAAAATTATTTGGTCCGGACCAGTTATACGTATATGGAGCAGTTCCATTACCCACCGTTATATCTATACTTCCTGATTTACCAGTACATTTTGCATCCGTCACAATATTGCTCAATGTTAAATTATTGCTTGCTTGACCGACTTGAATATTCTTAATTGATGTACAACC
>JAYWCV010000108.1:0-26455 GCA_043780275.1 Chitinophagaceae bacterium | reverse complement strand
GCCACAGATCTTTCTTTATTAAAGAGTATAAAAAAAGATCAACGGTTTTTTACAGCAGGTCAAAATATTGTGGGGCATTTTAATTACACAAAAAAAGACGCTGTTTTTATTTCAGTTGCTTATTATTCAACCGGAAAATTTAAAAATAATTTATCCGCTAAAGCAAAATTATCAACCACTGTTCCGCAAGTTATTTCTTTTGACAACCTGGCTGAAATGAAAATCAAACAGGTTTCTCTTGGCATGAAACATTATTTCAAAGGAACGATTGATGCCGAAGGACAGTGGAATTTATATGGCACAGCAGGTTTTGGATTATTGATCGGCATCATTCAAAATACCTATTCTGCAAACATTGATTCAATGAAATATTCCCTGCCATCTAACCCCGTTTCCGGAAAAGGAAATTTTAAAAGACTGACGCTGGACCTTGCTTTGGGAGCTGAACTTCCACTGGGTGCAGGCATGTTTTTTTACGGCGAAGGAAGAGTGTGGATACCTTCCACTTCTTATCCAAGCTCTTATTTATTTGTCAATGAAAAAGCTCCATTTGTATTAACGGCTAATTTCGGAATCCGGATTCTTTTCGATTAAAAATATTTTTATAATGATTATTACACAAATTGGTATTTACAAAGTTTCCATCCCTTTAAAAGAACCCTTCATCACTTCACTTGGCAAAGAAGAAACTGCAGACAATATTGTGGTTGTAATTCATACCGATACAAGCATCAAAGGATTTGGCGAATGCAATCCGTTTATGCCCATTAATGGCGAGAGTATGGATACCTGTTATGCAGTGGCACAATATTTTGCCAAAGCATTGAAAAACAAAAACCCACTGGATATTAAAAAATGTATCAGAATTATGGACCGGGTAATTTATGGAAACAGCAGTATTAAAAGTGCTTTTGATATTGCCTTATATGATATTGCTGCACAGCATGCAGGCAAGCCGCTCTACTGGTTTTTAGGCGGAGAAGAAAACAAAATATTGGTTACTGACTATACAGTAAGTATCGACGAAATAGAAAAGATGGTTGCAGATGCCATCAAAATAAAAGAGGCTGGATATCCTGCCATCAAAGTAAAATTGGGGCAATCTGCAGAAAAGGATATTGCCAGAATTAAAGCCATCCGTGCTGCTGTTGGCAATGAAATCCCACTACGACTGGATGCTAACCAGGGATGGAAAGTAAAACAAGCCATTGAAATTTTAACTGCATTGAAAGACGACCATATTCAATATTGCGAAGAGCCCATAGCAAGATGGAATTTTATGAAATTGAAAAAAGTAAAAAAGAACAGCCCCATTCCCATCATGGCCGATGAATGTTGTTGTACAGAAAAAGATGTAAAAAGATTAATTCGCTTAAACGCCTGTGATAAATTAAATATCAAACTGGGAAAATCGGGTGGATTATTTGTTGCAATGAAAATGCTAAAGATGGCTGAAAAAGAAAACATGGACGTACAGATTGGTGCATTTATGGAATCGAGGTTGGCCATGACAGCTTTTGCCCACCTTGCTTTATCAAGTACGGCCGTAAAATATTGCGACTTTGATACGCCACTGATGCATGCCGAAGATTATGTACAAGGGGGTTTGACTTATCATGAAAATGGAACAATAAAAGTTCCCGAAACAATCGGACTGGGTGCAACTGTAAATGCGGATTTTTTAGAAAAATGTGAGCATGTAATTATTTGATAACACTATTACTTATCCTTCCACTGCCACAAATGAAGACAGGCATAGGTGCGATAAGGACTCCAGGATGAGGATATAGTCAACATGTTTTCTTTCAATTCTTTTTTATTGGTTGAATCCAGATCGTATAAATGAATGATGGCATTTTGAATACCCAGGTCATCCACGGCAAAAACGTCTTCACGTCCCAGTGCAAACATCAATAACATTTCTGCCGTCCACCTGCCAACACCCTTAATCTTCGTTAAATAAATGATGACTTCTTCATTATCCATTTTCGAAAGTTTGGCATTTTGCAAACCAAATTCCAATTCAAACTGGGCCACATTCAAAACATAGTTTGTTTTGGCGTTTGATAAGCCTACCGATCGCAGAGTTTCAAATGGAGTAGACAAAACCTCGCTGGCATTGGGTTCCCCGCCATCATAGAGAGCCAGAAAGCGGCCATGTATAACTGTGGCAACATTTGTGGATAATTGCTGACTGATGATGGATGCACATAAATAGGAAAAAATATTTTTCCTATTTTTAAGTGTAAATGGTACCTCTTTGTTTATTACTTTCTTTAGTATTTTATCCTTTGAAAGATGCTTTATATAATCCATAAAATCAGTTGATTCTTTTATTCAAAACCCCAGCTAATGTTTCCGTCTTTTTCATCCTTCAGCTGAATGCCGAATTCAAGTAGCTGGTTTCTGATTTTATCCGATGTCACAAAATCTTTTTTTGTTTTTGCTTCCCTGCGGATATCAATCAATAAGTTTACAACTGCTTCTAATTTTCCTCCCTGATCTACTACCAGGCTTTTCAATCCCAGAATATCTTTTATAAATACCGACATTTGTTTTTTCAACAAATAAAAAGTTTCGGCAGACAACGCGGAAATTGCAATTGTTTTATCTTTCATGGAATTGATGACAGGTACCAGTTCAAACATATTGGCCATGACCTTGGCTGTATTCAAATCATCGTTCATAAATTCATCAAACTCCAGCATTAATTTTTTTACTTTACCATCCAGTTCCTCATCTAAAGTATTTTCATCATGTGCATACTCCAGTTTTTGAAGTGTTTCGAATGCATCCCACAAACGCTTCAATCCTTTCTCAGCAGCCAGCAATGCATCATTACCAAAATCCAATGTACTTCGGTATTGCGTTTGCAAAATAAAAAACCGTACCACCATCGGATGATAGGCTTTCGACAGTTCGGGATGATTGCCCGTAAAAAGCTCGGTTAATTTGATGACATTATTATAACTCTTACCCATCTTCCGGCCGTTGATGGTGATCATATTATTATGTACCCAATAATTAACCGGCGAAACATGATTGCAGATAGTGCTTTGTGCAATTTCACTTTCATGATGCGGAAATAAAAGGTCCATTCCGCCACCATGAATATCAAATTGATTGCCGAGGTATTTGGTAGCCATGGCCGAACATTCAATATGCCATCCCGGGAAACCTTCGCCCCATGGGCTTTTCCATCGCATGATATGCTCTGGCGGGGCGGCTTTCCATAATGCAAAATCTGCCCGGTCACGTTTTTCTTCCTGTCCATCCAGGTCACGTGTTGTTTCCAGTAAATCATCAATCACCCGTCCGCTCAGTTTTCCATAATCATGTGATGCTGCATATTTTTTTACATCAAAATAGACGGATCCGTTTTTTTCGTATCCATATCCTGCCCCGATGATTTGTTCAATCATATTGATCTGCTCTACAATATGGCCCGTGGCAGTTGGTTCAATGGATGGAGCCAGCGTATTAAATTGCTCCATGGCCCAATGAAACAGATTGGTATATTTCTGCACCAACTCCATGGGTTCTAATTTTTCCAACACTGCTTTCTTCGAAATCTTATCTTCCGCTTCCCGCCCTTCTTCTTCAAAATGCCCGGCATCCGTAATATTCCGCACATACCTTACTTTATAACCCTGATGCAGTAAATACCTGTACAATACATCAAAAGTTACATACGGACGTGCATGCCCCAAATGGCTTTCCCCACTGACGGTTGGGCCACACACATACATACCGACATGACCGGGAGTAATAGATTTGAAAACTTCTTTTTCCCTGCTTAGTGAATTATATAATTTCAGTTCGTTCATAATATAGACTGCTTACAAAAATGAATGCCTACAAAAATAAGAAGGGGAGCCCGTATTAAATCGAAACATCGAGAACAGCCCATTTTACTTTTAAAAAGATAGGAAATTTATTTAATCATTTATTCAAACGAAAATCAGCCACTTGTAGATAATGATCTGAATAATCATTGACAACCCTTTTATATTGTACAACAGAAAACTGCGGATCTGCAAGTAAATAATCAATACGTAAAGTAGGTGAGAGTGAAGCATAGGTACGTCCGATTCCTAATCCTTTTTCTAAAAATGCATCTTTCAACCCTTTCTTAATAGTGAAGTAAGTATATGAATTGGGGACGTCATTAAAGTCGCCGCACAACAAAAAAGGGTATGGGCTTTTATCTATCCGTGCTTTTACAATATCTGCCTGAATTCCCCGGTAGCCAAAACCACGTTTTATTTTAGAAAAAATAGTCCTTGAATTTCCAATCAATCCATCATCCTGGTTTTTTATTTTTTCTATCCGAATATAATCTGATTTTCTAAACTGTACAGATTGTAAGTGTGTAGTAAAAACCCTTATGGTGTCTATTCCTAATTTGATATCGACGTGCAAAAGAACTTCCGGTAAAGTTGGTTTTGGATAGGTCAATTTCCCGGTATTAATAATGGGTAACTTTGAGAAAATGATTGAGCTGTAATAAAGTCCATCTCCATCTTCATCGTATGAAAAATAGAAATACGGATAATTCAATTCTTTTCTGATGTACTTGATATTGTCATAATACCCCGGTTTAACGGATGTATGAAACTCTTGCAGGCAAAGGATATCAGCATTTTGTGCTTTCAATAAATCCATCATGCGCAATCTCACCTGACTACCTTTATTATTGTTCTTTTTCAACTCCACAAACCGGGCAACATTCCAACTTGCAACCCGTAATGTATGTTGCTTTTTTTCTTCATTAAAACGATGGCTCAGATTAAATCCCAGGAATACACTAATACTTTTCCATCCAATAATTAAACTGATTAATGAAACAAGTGCCCATTTAGGTTTGACTAATATCCAAAAAATAAAAAAGCCGGCAACGGCCAATAATAAGAAAGGAAAACCCAGACTCAAATGGGAAAGAAACCACCACTTGGTTGGATTAAGATACGGAACAAAACAGGCTATTAAAAAAACAATCGCTACAACAATATTGCTGCTGGCGATAAATACTTTGGTTATGCGACGAAGCGTATTTGCCATGATGGTAATTTACAATTCTTCCTCACTGGCATTTTTTAAAAAATCCTTCTCTTCCTGTGTAAGCTGATCATAACCTTTCTGAGAAATTTTATCGAGCAATTCATCTACCCGTTGCTGAGTAAGTTTTGGTTTTTTAATAAACGGCGGCTTTCCTTTTTGGTAAAAGAAATCTCCCTTTATCAATTTTCCTTTTTTGGGTTTATTGGGATTGAATAAGTCATTCACCCAATCAAAAAAATTGTTCATCCATATACTGCCATCATAACCCTTTCTTAAAAGAACGATGAAAATATACCCGGATAATGCGCCGGCAAGATGAGCAATATGTCCACCGGCATTATCATTTGGAATAGTTGCCAGATCAATCACCAGAAATAACAAGGTAATAACCCACAATGGTATGCCACCATTCAGCATCGGAAAAAATCGATAGTTGGGCGCCGTAACAGTTGTAGCAACGGCAATAGCCATTACCGCTGCAGATGCACCCAATGCCGTTGCATGAGGCAAGATATTGCTAAACACATTAAATGTATTAAATGCAAAAACAAATGCAAGAGCACCTGCCAAGCCACCATAAATGTATATGGGTATCAGTTTCTTGTCTCCAATCAGGTCTTTTAAAATGTATCCGAATACCCATAACCAGATCATGTTTCCGAATACATGCCAAACCCTGTCATGCAAAAACATATGGGTAATGAGGGTCCAGGGCCGGTATACTAATTTATCAAATGAAGCTGGCAATGAAACCCATCCAAGAATTTCAGTATAAAATGTATCAATAGGAGACTGATTTAAATAATAAATGACTTTTATGAGCATGAAGCCAATAAACACAGTCAGATTAATGACAATCAACAAAGCCAGCGGATCACCGGAGTATCCAATTTTTTGACGTGGCTTATAATCTTTTTCGTAGTAGCTCATATATAAAAGTGAATCATAAAATTACAAAAAGCATTTTGCAGAAACCGTTATTTACTAAAAAAGGCCTGTTAACTTTTTAGTACAATGTTTTTCGATTCGTTTTATTCCAGATCAACACAATAATAAAACCTGTAATGGCTCCACCTAAATGAGCAAAGTGTGCAATATTATCTCCCTGGAAATTGGCAACCCCGGTAAACAAATCAATGGCCGCCAGGCCCACAACAGCCCATTTTGCCTTGATTGGAAAAGGAATAAACATGATGTATAACTCCGTATTTGGGAACAAATAAGCAAAGGCTGCAAATACACCCATAATCGCACCGGAAGCACCTAAGGCAGGACCAATGGTTTGTGCCAACCGGATAACAGCCGCTTCATTACCAGCTTCCATGGCTACCAGTATTTGCTCGTAGCGAATATATTCTACCAGTAAATGACAAGCTGCTGCACCCAACCCACAGGCAATGTAAAAAAATAAAAATCGTTTTGCACCCCAAACATTTTCCAACACCCGGCCAAACATCCAGAGAGCAAACATGTTGAAAATAATATGAAAGAATGAAGATGGTGAATGCGCAAAAAGATGGGTAAATAATTGTTCGGGCCGGAAACTTTTAAAGTTCAAAAAATCAGGTGCAAATATTGGCCAAAGCATCAGTTTACTTGTAAGGTCTATCTGTGTACCCACCGTAATTTGTGCTATATATACCAACACATTAATGATCAAAAGATTTTTTACAATTGGTGGAAAACTGTCGGTACTTACTCTGAATTGATTCATGCTTTAAAATTAGTGTAATAATGAATGCTGTTAACCATATAGATAATCCGGCTTTTTTATTTCAATTTCAGCTGAACTACATTCTCAATATGATGCGTATGTGGGAACATATCAACCGGCCTTACTTTGGTTACCTTATATTTTTCGCTTAAAATCTCTAAATCTCTTGCCTGTGTTGCCGGGTTACAGCTAACATAAACCACTATCGGCGCTTCCATGTCAAGAATTTTCCGGGTCAGCTTTTCGTGCATCCCTGCTCTCGGCGGGTCAGTTATAATTACATCGGGTTTACCATGCTCTGCAAAGAATTCATCATTACAAATATCTATCACATCTCCTGCAAAAAAATCGGTATGTGATAAATTGTTGAGTTTTGCATTTTCATGCGCATCCAGCACAGCTGCTTCAATCATTTCTACACCTATAATTTTTTTAGCTAGCTTGCTTAAAAATATGCCAATGCTTCCGGTACCGCAATACAGATCGTACACGGTTTGTGTGCCATCTAATTCTGCATATTCCCTGGTAATACGGTAAAGATTTTCTGCTTGTTTAGTATTGGTCTGAAAAAATGATTTAGGTCCGATCTTAAACTGAAAATCTTCCAACTTTTCAATCACATAACCTTTACCCATATAAGTAACGGGTTCCAGATCGAACATGCTATCATTCATTTTTGTATTGATAGTATATAATAGCGTAGTAATGCCTGGAATTTTCTCCAGCAAATGATCCATCAACATGTTTCTTTTGCTTTCATCATCTTCGCCAAATACAATATTCACCATCACTTCACCGGTAGTGCATATTCGTAATTGCATAGTGCGCAATAAACCAACATGCATCCGGATATCGTAAAAAGTAAAACCATGCTGAATGGCAAAATCTTTTACCGCCAACCTGATTGAATTATTGGGTTCTTCCATTAAATAACAGGTGTCGATATCCACTACTTTATCAAAAAAGCCTTTTACATGATAGCCCAAAACATTCTGATAGGAGGAAATGTTTTCATCATTGAGTTCGGATGCAATTAAATATCTCTTATTACAGAATGTATATTCCAGCTTATTTCTATAAAACCTAGTTTCTTCTGCACCGCAGATGGGTTCCATTTCGGGCATGTCCACTTTTCCAATCCGACGAAGTGTTTCAAAAACCTGTTTGTGTTTATACTGTAACTGTTTTTCATAAGGCAGCATCTGCCATTGGCAGCCACCACAGATTGTAAAATGAGAACAAAAAGGTTCTACCCTGTCGGATGAGTATTCATGAAAATGAATTGCGGTGCCTTGTGCCCAGTCTTTCTTATTTTTCTGAAGCCTTATATCCACCAGGTCTCCCGGTACGGCATTGTCAATAAAGACAACTTTTTCGTTTACACGGGCCAGCGATTTTCCTTCGGCTGCATAATTTTCCACCCGAACATTTTCTAAAATAATTTTCTTTTTCCTTTTCACGCAGCAAATGTACGCAGCAAAGATCAATCGATATGAATGCAAAAAAATAAGATATCTATTCGACCAACCATTCAAAAGCTTTTAGCATCTTTTTAACCGTACACATGATCATTTTAAATAACTTTACGACTTATTCATTTCCCAATGAAAAGAATTTTTCTTTTACTATTACTTATTGCCAACATCAGTTTACATGCCCAGGAAACCGGGTATGAAATAAAGATCAGTTTCAAGCCATTCAAAAACGAATACATATATCTTGGACATTATCTGGGTAAACAGTTACCAATTATTGATTCGGTAAAACTGAATGACAAAAGTGAAGGCTTATTTAAAGGGGACAAGAGATTACCCGGTGGTATATATCTGATAGGGTATCCAAACAAAAATGGTTTTTTTGAAATACTAATAGACAAACAACAACATTTTTCTGTCATTGCCGATTCTACGGATCTGATGAACCGTATTCAGTTTGTAAACTCCCCGGATAATGTACTTTTTAACGGATACCAGAAGTTCATGAATGTTTATGGAAAAAAAATGGAAGATGCCGGTAAAAATTATAGCTCCGCCAATTCAAATGCCGATTCTGCAAAGTGGAATGATCAATTAAAACAATTGAATGATTCTGTAAAGTCATACAGGAATTCTATTTTGAAAAATCAACCGGCTTCGATGATGGCGTTTTTGTTGAATGCCATGAAAGAGCCTGAAACAGCAACGGCTGAAAATCAACCGAAAGAAGATTCACTTTTTTCGTATAAGTATTTTAAAAGTCATTTCTGGGATGGTGTGAATTTTTATGATGGCCGTTTACTCAGAACACCTTTTTTTGAATCGAGAATAGATAAATATTTTGAACAACTGGTATTCCCCAGTGCAGACTCGGTCATTAAAGAAATTGACTGGATGATGAGCTATGCAAACATCCATGAGGACATGCAGAAATTTCTTTTATTGAAATTTGTGAACCGTTACCTGAACCAGAAATACATGTGGGAGGACGCCATTTTTGTTCACCTCTATGAAAAATATTTTTCCAATAAAACATACTCATGGCTGACAGAAGCGGGTAAAAAAACAATTACAGAAAGGGCTTACAGTTTAATGGCTAATATTTTCGGCAGTCCTGCTGCAGATATAAACCTGCCTGATGTGCTTGATAAAAAAACCAGCCTGTATGCTGTAAACGCAGAGTTTATCCTTGTTTGCTTATGGGACCCCACCTGTGGTCATTGTAAAGAAACCCTCCCTAAGCTGGATTCGGTTTATCAGCAAAAATGGAAAAACTATGGACTGAAAATATTTTCCCTTGCGAAAGAAACCGATGGCAATAAAGAAGATTGGCTAACCTTTATCGACAAACACAATTTACAAAGCTGGATAAATGTGTATTATTCAAAAGAAGCAGATAATTCCAGGATAAATTCCGGTATTCCCGGCTACTCCCAGTTGTACGATGTAAAATCTTTTCCTACATTGTATCTGCTGGACAAAGACAAAAGAATCATTGCTAAAAAATTATCGTTCGAGCAAATAGATGAAGTGTTGAATCATAAATTGAATCTTCCAAAATAATAATAAAATTTCTGTCATGAATAAAAAATGGTTGTCACTTCTTTTTTTATGTGCCTATGTTTTCACAGCTTCTTCTCAAACCATTTTTACGTTTAGTAAATACAAAGTAGATGCTGAAGAATTTCTTCGTGCGTATAATAAGAACAACAGCTCGGTAAATGAGGACAAGAAATCTTCGATAAAGGAATACCTTGAACTGTATATCAACTCCAGGTTAAAAGTTAGAGAAGCGTACGACCGGAAAATGGATACGCTTCCAACGATCAAAACGGAAGTAGAAAACCTGAGAAAACAAATTATCGATCATTATTTATCCGATAACGAAACACTCAACAAACTTTCAGAAGAAGCTTTTCAGCGAAGTCAAAAAGATATTCATGTTTCTCATATCTATATCGGTTATAAAAACAACCTGAGTTTGATGGATTCTGTTGAATCATTGAAAAAAATAAACAGCGCTTATCAGCAATTGCAACAAGGAAAGAATTTTTCGGATGTGGCAATCCAGTTTTCGGAAGATCCATCCGTCAAACAAAACAAAGGAGATATAGGCTGGATCACGGTCTTCGGCTTACCTTATTTATTCGAAAATGCTATTTACACTTCACAGCATGGAAATTACTCACAGATTATCCGGTCAAAAAGTGGCTATCATATTTTTAAACATAATGAAGAACGACCTGCAATGGGAAAAATAAAAGCATCACAAATACTTTTTGCTTTTCCCACCGAAGCCACAGATGCTATGAAGCAAGAAGTCAAACGCCGGGCAGATTCGGTTTATAGTTTGCTTGTAAAAGGAGAAGATTTTTTAATATTGGCTGGACAAAATAGTAATGATGTAATGACCGCTGCCATGGGTGGCCAAATGGCCGAATTTGGTGCAGGCAGTTATACTGCAGATTTTGAAAAAGCTATTTTAACCCTCCATAAAAAAGATGACGTAAGCAATCCAATCCTGACATCATATGGTTATCATATTGTAAAATTGCATGAACAAATTCCGGTTGCAAAAAATTTTAATGACAAAAAACTGAAAGAAGAATTGAAACAGGCAATCAATCAAAGCGATAGAAAATCGCTGATAAATGATGCGCAGGTTGCCAAGGTTTTAAAGAACTATCCCGTTCATCAATTGATTGCATTGAAGAAGGATTTATGGGATTTTACAGATAGTGCTTTAAGTTTTAAACCTGCCCCGGCAAATACTAAAATTAAATCAGCATCCACTTTACTTAAAATAGGAAAAGACCTGATACCTGTGGATCAATGGGTAAAATATGCCGAAGTGAATTTATTTAAACAGGATGGGACAGGTCGCAGATCTTATTCGGATGTTGCCAATGATTTTAACCGGTCAATCGTATTGAATTATTACGCAAAACATTTGGAAGATTTTAATCCCGATTTTCGTTTTCAGATGAAAGAGTTTGAAGAAGGAAATTTATTCTTCGAAATCATGCAGGATGAAGTCTGGGGTAAATCACAAAACGATTCGGTACAATTAAAAAAACTTTTTGCTACAAATAAACCGAAGTACAATTGGCAGGCAAGTGCAGAAGCTATTATCTTTTTCAGCAACGATATAAAATCTGCAACCGAAGTATACAATGAATTTATTAAACATCCGGAACATTGGCAGGAGGTTGCCGAAAAGATGAATGACAAGACAGTAGCCGATTCCGGAAGATTTGAATTTTCTCAGATACCTAATATGCAAAAAGAAAAAATTACAGTTGGTCTTATTACCAAACCCGAAGCAAATACGAACGACAACACCGCTTCTTTTGCCTATATCCTGAAACTCTATCCAAATGCAGAGCCCCGTACTTATGCCGAAGCGAAAGGATTAGTTATTAATGATTATCAAAATGACCTGGAGAAAAAATGGATATTGACATTGAAGAAAAAATATCCGGTGCTGATAGATACGAAAGTCCTGAATGAGATTTCGCAGTAACGGAATTTGGAATTAGTTATTAGGTAAATGACGTTTGATGATTTACAAAGGCTATAAAGAACCGGAATGTTATGTTCAGGCAAAGTTGCTCAGGATATTTGTTTCAAACCTTGTAAAGAAATGTAGCAGCCCCTAAAGCCTAATTACAAATTCCTAATTACCCAATCTCTATAACTCCTTTATCACATCAACAATTACATGTGGCCTACCAATAGTATAATAGTGAAGTACAGGAACTCCATTCTTTTTCAGGTCTAATGACTGTTGCAATAACCATTCAGTGCCTACTTTCTCCACATCCAAATCTGTTTTGCATTTCAATATTTCACCTGACAATTCTTCCGGCAAATCAATATGAAATGTTTTGGGCAAAACGGTCAATTGCTTTTTTGAATAAATTGGTTTCAAGCCCGGAATAATGGGTACTGTAATGCCAATCTCCCTGCATGATTTTACAAATGAATAAAACTTTGTATTGTCGAAAAACATTTGTGTAACAATATATTCGGCTCCATGGTCCACTTTGGCTTTCAGGTAGCGCAGGTCGGAAGCCATATTAGGTGCTTCAAAATGTTTTTCGGGGTAACCCGCAACACCCACACAAAATTTTGTTTTGTATGGATCCTTCAGACCTTCTTCTACATAAACACCCGCATTCAAGTCAACAACCTGTTTCAACAAATCGCTGGCATATTGATGCCCACCCGGTTCCGGTTCAAAACTGGTCTCATTTTTTGCCGCATCACCGCGTAAAACCAACACATTATCAATACCTAAATAATGCAAATTGATCAGGGCGTCTTCGGTATCGTTTACGTCAAACCCGCCACAGATAAGATGTGGAACCGTATCCACATTATATTTATTCATGATGGCTGCACAAATACTTTCTGTTCCCGGCCTCTTTCGTACAATCACTTTTTGAAAACTGCCGTCTGCATTTTTATTGTAAACATGCTCACTGCGGTGATAGGTGACATTTATATAAGCCGGTTTAAACTCCATCAACGGATCGAGATGTTTATACAATGCGTCTATGCCTTTTCCCCTTAACGGTGGTAATACTTCAAAAGAAATCAAGGTATCCTTTGCCTGACTGATATGATCAATTACTTTCATGTTTTAGAAATAATCTTACAAATTTAATATTGAAAGTTCAATATGCAATTTTGGATTTAAACTATGTTTCTCTCAAACCCTTTTATCATCTGCCACACAAACCGAGGCTGTTTCTATTTATCATTAAACAGCTTGAAAGAATTATCACAAGATTCATCATTTCAATTAATGCACATCCCTTATTTTTGCTGATAACCTTTTTAATTTGATCATATCCATTCATACAAAGGATCTTGTAAAACAATACGGCAACCGTACGGTTGTCAACCATGTTTCCATCAACCTGCAACAGGGAGAAATTGTTGGTTTGCTTGGCCCCAATGGTGCCGGCAAAACCACAACTTTCTATATGGTGGTCGGATTAATAAGACCCGATGATGGAGATGTGTATTTAAATGACATGAATATAACTAAGCTTCCCATGTATAAAAGGGCACAAATGGGCATTGGTTATTTACCCCAGGAGGCTTCCATTTTTCGCAAATTAACTGTGGAGGATAATATTGCAGCCGTATTGGAAATGACCAAGCTGACAAAAGCCGAACAAAAAGAAAGACTCGAAAAATTACTGAATGAATTTCGTTTGCAACATGTTCGAAAAAGTAATGGTGATGTATTAAGTGGAGGTGAACGCAGACGTACTGAAATTGCAAGAGCTTTAGCGGTAGATCCCAAATTTATTTTATTGGATGAACCCTTTGCCGGCATTGACCCGATAGCTGTAGAAGATATTCAGGCTATTGTTGCCCGTTTGAAATTTAAAAATATCGGTATCCTCATTACCGATCATAATGTTACGGAAACCTTATCCATCTGCGACCGGGCATATATGCTTATAGAAGGAAGCATATTCAAACATGGAACGGCAGAAGAATTAGCTGCAGACGAACATGTGAAACGGCTATACTTAGGCAGAAATTTTGAGTTAAAACGAAAAGAATATCTGCATGAAGAAGCACAGACTGAATTCAATGAATTCGGCAATGAATCGAATGATTTAAATCCTCATTAAAAAATATAAATAAGATTATCTTGCCTTGACAGTTTATGAAATTGCTAAGTCCGGCTATATCACAATTGGCTCGTTTAGGCTCCTGGCGTATCGATGCATGGATCAATAATCCAATGGAAGCACAGCGGGAAGTATTGCAACACCTGATAACATCTGCTCAATACAGTGAGTTTGGAAAAAAATATGGATTTTCAACCCTTTTTACAATTCGTTCTTTTAAACAAACTGTACCCATACACGAATACGACGACATAAAGCCATACATACAGCGCATCATGGATGGTGAACAAAACATTTTGTGGAATACCCCTATAAACTGGTTTGCAAAAAGTAGCGGTACTACCAGTGATAAAAGTAAATTTATTCCGGTAAGCGAAGAAAGCCTCCATGATAATCATTACCAGGCAGCAAAAGATGTACTCTCACTTTATTATCAATACAATCCGGATTCTGAATTACTCACCGGAAAGGGCCTGGTGATTGGCGGAAGCCACAATATCAACCAGGTTAATGAAGATGTACATTTTGGCGACCTTAGTGCCGTGCTTTTACAAAATTCACCATTTTGGGCTCATTGGATCCGAACACCCGAACTGACCATTGCCCTAATGGATGAATGGGAAAATAAAATTGAAAAGCTGGCCGAAAATACGATCAGGGAAAATGTTACGTCCATTTCCGGTGTACCTACCTGGACCATTGTTTTGTTTAAAAAAATACTGGAGAAAACCGGTGCCAAAACCATATCAGAGGTATGGCCATCGCTTGAATTATATATGCATGGAGGTGTTTCATTTACTCCGTATAAAGAACAGTTTAACCGGCTGATTGGCAAAAAAATTAATTACCTCGATTTGTACAATGCCAGTGAAGGATTCTTTGCTGCACAGGATATTCCTGGTGAGGAAGGCATGTTACTTTTTTTGGACCATGGTATTTTTTATGAATTTATGCCAACAAGCGAATACGGAAAACCTGATCCAATCACAATCGGTTTGCAGCATGTGGAAATTGGTAAAAACTATGCTCCCGTTATCAGCACAAATGCCGGATTATGGCGATACTTGATTGGAGATACCATTCAATTCACCTCATTAAACCCTTACAGGATCAAAGTTTCGGGTAGGCTGAAACATTTTATCAATGCCTTTGGTGAAGAGGTGATTGTAGAAAATACGGATAAGGCCATTGCCATTGCCTGCGAAAAAACAAAAGCCATTGTCAATGATTATACAGCAGCCCCGGTTTATTTTTCCGAAAATGCAGGTGCTGCGCATGAATGGTTGATTGAATTTGAAACCGAACCCACAGACATCCATGAATTCACCCGTGAACTGGATACGGCCCTGCAAAATACCAACAGCGATTATGAAGCAAAGCGATATAAAAATATAGCTTTACAAATTCCGCAGATCCATGTTTTGCAAAAAGGAGTATTCAATGCGTGGTTAAAAAGTAAGGGAAAGCTTGGGGGCCAACATAAAATACCCCGGTTGAGTAATGACCGGTATTTAATTGAACAAATTTTAAAAATTATTCCAGTTACAAATCATACTTAATTTAATTGATTTTCAGAGATTTATAAATTCTACTTTCTTGCTTATTCTTCCATTACAAATTTATTTTTCACATTTCGTATATTTTTATCAGATATGTGAATTTTTTATGGACAAAATATTGTGTATTTCCTTAATTTTTATATAAATTGCACTATCTATTATTCCCATAATAGATTTTCGACAGAGTTATGTGGTAAATTCAAAGCAATTGTTTTTTTAAAACATTGTGGGTTGGTTTTTTAAAAGATATTAATCCCGGTTTAAAAGGTTTAACGTAAAAAGTTAAACCTTTTTTTGTGTCCCATTGTTGGTGTTTTCACCACCAATTTTTTTTTATTTGTCCTCTTGATACATTGACTGACTCGTCCTAAATATATTTTGTTGGTGAAAACATCAACAAAGGCGTAAAAAGACCAACAAAGGGGGAAAAAACCAACAAAGGGGGAACTTTAGTACAGGATTCTTTACATATTGAAACTGTATTTCAAAAAGAGAATTAAAAAATTCTTTTAATAATAATCTACACTTAATAGGATTATTAAAATATCAGGGCTTAAACCCTGATTTTTTTTGCTGACTGCATCAATTAGAAAAAAGTTAAAGTGTAACGGATAAATTAAGTTGTCCGCCAAGTCCAACTTCAATAATTTTTTGTAAAGTTGATATTCTAACATCCTTAATGTCATTCTCAACTTTTGAAATATATGCTTTGTTAGTTCCGCATTTTAATGCAAGTTGTTCCTGCGTCAAGCCCTTTTCAAGTCTTGCTTCGTGTATCATTGCACCTAATTTGAAGGTTTGATAGCCTTTGTCAAACTTGTCTCGTTTTTTGGTGCCTTTAACTCCGACTTCTCTGTCGATAAATTCGCTAAGGCTTGTTAGATTTTTTTTCTTCATAATATTCTTTTTTAATTTTCGCTGCTCTTTCAATTTCTTTTAATGGTGTCTTTTGAGTTTTCTTTTGAAAACCGTGTCCAACTACAACTAAATTATTGCTGTCGAAAAAACAAAAAATGCGAAAAATATCACTACCAACCTGAACTCTTATTTCATAAAGTCCCTCAGTATTTTCAAGATGCTTGAAATATATTTCAGGAATCCGGTCAATGACCTCTACGATTTCAAGTGTCCAAAGAATTTTTCTTTGGACTTTTATCACTTGTTGCCGGTAGAATTCTCTGAAATAGTCTTTATAGAAAAAGAGTTCTCGTTTTTTTCCCATCTCTGAAATTATCGGAACAAAGATAAGAAAGGTAGCCCAATCGGGCAACTTTCCGGATAATTAATATCCGATAGCTATCGGTTGAGAGTTGAGTTGAGGGTTGAGAGTTGAGAAGTTGAGGGTTGAGGATTTGTAATTTGTAATTTGTAATTTTCAATTCGTAATTCATAATTAAACCCATGCCTACGGCAGGCTGGCACGGAGTACACAGCGGCCTTTTGCACATTGATTTTTTGTTTTTTTATTTACAACTTATTGGGATTAACGATTTTCAATCCATTAATATTCGCAAAATCTTTTTCGTTGCTGGTAATGATGGTAAAGCCATTAGCCAACGCTGTAGCGGCAATAATAGCATCAGGCGTTTTAATTTTTTTGCCTTTGCGTAGGTTTACGCATTGAGTAATAACATCGGAGCTAATATCAAAAACAATACTATCTGCAATAAAATCCTTTAGTTTTTGTTCGGTAGCTGTATCTATTTCCCAGCAAAGCAATTCTATTTGCGTAATAACAGAAAGATTGGGAACAGCATCAACAGCAGCATCCATAAACTGCATACCTGCAGCAGGAAAGGAGGCCGAAAAATAATCAGACACAACATTCGTATCAATTAAATACTGTTCCATTCGCTACGCATTTACTGGATATGTTCGTTTAGTTTTTGCCCTTCCTCCTTAGTGAAGATACCCTTGTATTTATCAGATAACTTAGGCTTTCCGGTAGCAATATTTTCTTTTAATACTTTAATTAAATGCAGTTCTTCCAACTCATACAAAAGCCCGGCAGCTTTTTGATTGGTAAGTTGTATAAGCATTGTATCCATTATAATAATTTTAGCGTAAATTTTTTCTAATTGTTACTTCATGTATAACAACTCCAGATTACTATAAATTTACGGTTAATACAATGATTAACAAATATACAAATCCTTAAAAATGAATTACCCCGGAGCAAGCTGCCGAGGTATCGAATACAAAATACAGCAAACGCACAAAATACAAACAGCCACCCCGCAGCAAGCTGCGAGGAATTCTTTTGATTAAAATAAAAGCATTGTTACAGGCAAAAAACAGCTTTTTTTATGCTGCTTGCATTTCATTCACAAGTTGTTGGTGCTTTCACCAACAATGGAGTAAAATTAAAGGGCTTCGCTAATACAGCTTTATTTTCCTTCTCTCAAACAACGGCAATGCGAAATCCGTTGTACGGTCGTGCTTCTTGTCTGTCGTTCTGTGTCTGCCTATGAATTGCAGAGTGTGTCCCGGTGCGATGGAAAGCAAGCTCTTTTGCAAGGTTGGCTTTGTGTAAGGGTTTGTGTGCCTTGCAAATGTGCTTGCTTTGGCGTGGGCTATTTGTTTTTCCCTTTATTTAGCTGCTTGTTCTTCTTTGGCTCTGGCAAATAATTTTCTGATGATACTACTTTCTTGCCTGTTTTAGTTTCAAGGTCTTGTCTTGCTTTTCCGGCAACTGAGCCGCCTAGTTTAGCTACTACTTTATTTTCAATAAACCCTTTCGGATTTCTTGTCTTTACAATTGCAGTTGTTGAAGCCTCGCCAAGCATGGAAAATATTAATTCAAGGTCGTTCATGTGGTCACGCAGGTTTTGGCTTTTCAAGCCTTTCATTTTTTTGTATTCGGAAGGTGTCAAACCGAAAGTGGCTTTTGATATTTCAGCGGTTAGTATAGCATAATCTTTTTGTTCTTTTACTCCTCTGTTTTTCCATTCTTCGGTCAGTTCTTCACGAATAGCGATACTACGCATCCGTTTTTCAATCCAGTCGTCTGGATAACCTTTAAGTTTGTATAATTCTCTTGTGCGTTGTGTTGCCAGTTCAGGGTTTTCAATTTCATCTAACCTGTCGGAGCCTACTTGTGCTAACCATAATTTGAATGGCTCTGCTTTAGGTGATGGAATGGATTGAATAATTCGCAAAAGCCCTTGTGCATTGGCACAATTTAGTTTTTGTTTGCCACCGGCAGTATCAACTAAAAGGGGGGTGACAAGTTGTCCCCACCCTTGTGAAAGCAGTTCATCCCGTTTACGCATTTTCTTAATATAGTCCGAAGGGTTCGGGGTATCGGTTAAAACCTGAACTACGTCCGCTACTACGAAATACCATTTCTGTTCAGATTCATTCCAAACGGTTCTTATTTGTTTGCTTTCAAATAATTTAATGTTGCTCATGCTCAAATTTAGCAATAAAATGTCAACAGGAATTAAGTGTATATTTGTTTCGTGATGCTGGTTCCTCCTCTCCCAAACTCGTGTTGGTGATGAAACCAGCTTTAGTTTTTTATATAATGCCTGTAAATAATTCGTATTGTCTGATAGGTTTATACTATTTCTTCTTCCTGCATAAGTAAAACTATTTTGAAGCAATTTTGTTGGTGAAAACACCCAACAACGGCGTAATCAGATACTACATTCGTATCAATTAAATACTGTTCCATTCGCTACGCATTTGTTGAATATGTTCATTTAGTTTTTGCCCTTCTTCCTTAGTGAAGATACCCTTGTATTTATCAGATAACTTAGGCTTTCCGGTAGCAATATTTTCTTTTAATACTTTAATTAAATGAAGTTCTTCCAACTCATGCAAAAGCCCGGCAGCTTTTTGATTGGTAAGTTGTATAAGCATTGTATTCATTTTAATAATTTTAGCGTAATTTTTTCTGATCAGCACTTCATATATAACAGCATCCAGAATAATATAAATTTACGGCTAATACAATCATTAACAAATACAAAACCTTAAAAGTTAAAATAAAAGCATTATTACATACAAAAAGTAACTTGGTTTTGTATTCGCTAACGCTTCTGTCGCTTGCACCATAGCTTCAGCCACGGGCCACGACGCAAGGACGGTAGTAGTGATTAACATTTTTATACCAGCACCTAAAAAGAGCAGCTGAACTTCCTGGCTTGGCAACAGTGCTAACTTTAAACACTTAAGTATTTAATGAAGATTTTTTTGGTGCTAATTTGTACCTTTGAAGAGTGAAAAAATGCAAACAAACTGGACTTGACTTTGTGATTGACAAGCTCACAAACTCTATTGAAAACACTTCCACCGGTGAATTGTTTGACACAGAGATTATGCGGATGACTATTAAATATGTGAACCAAATAAAAAAAGTTGATTGGTAGTTTGACTGGACAAAAGAGATTAAGGACAAGACCAAAGAAGTTTACAAACTCACTTCCGTAAACAACCCAACAATTATTCAGGGACTGATAAGCATTGAGGACAGGCAAGACCATATTTTTATGCACCTCCTTGAGAGTGCAAAGTTCAATAAGAATAAAAACAAAGTTTATCTCGGTGTTCCCGGAAATCTTGTTGCTTATGCCTGTAAGGTTTCTGTTGACAAAGGTTACGAGGGCTTCCTTGCTTTTGATGCAAAGACCACTTTATCAGGAAACTCTTTACGCAACACATTTTCGTGGGCTAAGAATATTTATTGAAACAAAAGCAGCACTTCGATTAATTTCTAAATACTTTAAATCATAACAAAATGGGACTAATAAGAGAACCAAAAAATGTTGACTTCACCGTTCAGTCAAAACCCTGGACGAAAGAAGAACTTCGTGATTTCAGAAAATTGATGACCGCACTGAAAGCAAAAAATGCTGTAAGAAAACTTTCCCGAAAAGCCGGAACAGGCAGTACGACAATTGAGAGGGTTGAGAAGCCTGCCTGCCTTGCCTCCGGCAGGTAAACCGGCAGGCAGGTTGAGGGGTTGAGGGGTTGAGAGTTGTAATTTGTAATTTTCAATTTTCAATTTTCAATTCGTAATTCGTAATTTTTAATAAAACCCATGCCTACGGCAGGCTGGCACAGAGTACACAGCGAAACACGGCGTAAAACCTATTCTTCCTGACATTGTTGCCCTAATCATCAACAACTAATGCTACTATTATGTATTTCATGAAATAAGTTTACAGCAACGAAGGAAAATTAATTGATCTGTCTAAAATTTATTTGTTAGCAGTAATTTTGTCGGCACCCCAAATCCTTAAAGAAACTTATCTTTGACTGTATAACTGAAATGACAACGAAAGAAAACATATTAGCTATTTTAAAAACTCATAAGCCTGAATTTACAAAATATGGCGTGTCAATTATTGGGCTGTTTGGTTCTTATTTACGTAACGAACAATCCGCTAAAAGTGACATTGATTTGCTCATAGACTTTGAGCCTGAAAAAGAAAACTTTGATAATTACATGGCTGCATACGATATGTTCGAAAACCTTTTTAAGAATGAAAAAATTGAAATTGTAACTAAAAACGGTTTAAGCAAATACATTGGCCCTAAAATCTTAAATGAAGTAATATATGTCTAAGGAACCAATCGAGTTTTTAAAACATATTGCTGACGAATGTACGTATCTGCTTTCTGTAAATAAAGGCTTATCAAAAGATGACTTTTTGGACGATGAGACTTTGAAACGGGCTGTTGTTAGAAGTTTGGAAATTATTGGAGAGGCTACAAAAAAAATCCCTGCAGACTATAAAGTTAAATGGAATTCTATTCAGTGGAAAAACATGGCAGGTATGCGAGATCGCCTCATTCACGACTACATTGGGTCAACTATTCAATTGTTTGGGATGTTTTTAACAATAAAATCCCTGAACTCTATAACCAAATTCACGACGTACTGACTAAGGAGTAAAAACTACCGCTACAGGCGTATTGCCTATTGAGAGGGTTGAGAGTTGAGGGTTGAGAGTTGAGAGTTGATAGGTTGATAGGATTTGTTGAATTCACCATTCACCATTCACCATTCGTAATTCCTAATTCTTAATTTTTAATTCGTAATTCGTAATTTTTAACTCTTAATTCTTAATTAAACCCCGGCGTAAATAGTTTAAATTTGCAAAAAAATAATTATGAAAAAATATCTCGCCATTGCCTCCGTGCTTTTTACTGTTGCCTGTAATAATAATGCAGATCAGAAGGCTACAGAAAATACTGATTCTACAGTTGCAACAAGCAACAACAACACATCTACAACGACTGAGTCAAAGTTTGGATCACCGGAATTCTTAATAGGTAAATATGAAATCACCGAATATATTTCAGAAAATAAAAAATTGGATCTGAAAAAGCAAACAACTTTGGAGTTTTTTAAAGATGGAAAAATTATTGATAACGATGGTAATAATCTGTTTTATAAAATTGCAAAAGACAGTGTTTTCATTGGCAGAGAGATGAATAATTTGAGCCCCAATGGTCAATCCATTAAATATTTAAATGCAGAAAAAACTTCTTTCAGCTTAAGTGATGATTCCAGGAAATCAAAAATCACCTATAAGTTGATTTCAAAATAATCAGTAAACATTCTGTTTATTCATTTTATTTTAATTAATACCGCTTATAAACAGTAAATCAAGATGGTATAACTATCTTTTAAAAATCCCCGTTGAAAGTTCAACGGGGATTTTTTTTTACTCCATTACGTCGTTATTCGACTCGTCCTTACCCCGTTGTTGGTCTTTTGACCAACAACTTCTTGTATAGTGACTGTCTTGTACTACAATGAAAACAGTATGATAGTCGTTTAATTCATTTTTGTACCATGATCATTCATCGTAAATATGAAAATTCAGCCTCCAAGCAAACAGAATTTGTTGCTCAAAAGACCAACAAAGGAATTAAATAGAAAAGGCCTCCAAATGGAGGCCTTTTCAAGTATCTGAAATTTAGCAAGCTAAATTCATTCTATTATTGTAAGAAAGCTAACTCTCTGGCAACATTTATTCTTGATCCAAGATCACCACCAGCATCTCCAACTCTTTGTACAAAACTAAATGCACTAGGATTAGTATAACCTCCAGCAGCATTAAACGTTGCAGCGTCTGCATCCATTCTGGCTTGTACAAGACCGGTAGTGGTAGTAAAACCAAAATCAATTGTAGATCCGGCATGAGCACCTGATGCTAACAGAGCACTGGCATAAGCTTTCAATGTTGAAAGTCCACTCTGTACAATTACAGGAGCAGTATTTGTAGCAAAAATACTTGGGGTATACGTTCCTACAAGGCCAGAAACACCTGCACTATTACCAAATACAGCCATTGCAACCGCACCACCGGTAATATTAGTTGTATAAGAAGCAAAGTTTACAGTTGTCAATGAGTCATTACCTGTAACAGTCAAGGCCTTCATTCTGTCGGTAGTAGTTGTTAGAGATCTTACACGGGAATTGTTAGTAACAGTAACAGATGTTCCTACTCCACTTCCAGTAGTATTAGCTGTATGTCCTAAAGTTAATGTAGTTGTTGCAGGAGCCCAGCTACCACCATTTCCACATAAATTAACTAAAAATCCGTCCATTTGACCGGCAGTAGTTACAGAAACCAATCTTGCAACGTTCTGTAAACTTAAACTGCTTAACAATCCGCTAGTAGATACACTAACACTGGCGGTATTTCTTAAAGCAGTTGATGCAAAAGCAACTGAAGCATTTACAAGGTCAGAAGCATTTACAGTTACAGAAACTAATAGATTTGAAGCTGCAAATCTTGAATCATTTAATGCAACTTTCAAGTTACCAACGGTAATAGTAGTAAGTGCAGTAAGACCTGCAAAAGTTGCAGTTCCCTGATTAGCATTTAAAACAGCTGTTGTAACTGTAGTACTGTTTAAAGTATGAGAAGCACTAAGTGCAGTATAAGCAGGCATTGTTAACGTAGTAGGCCCGGTTACAGTTACACTTGAAGGTGTACCTGCTGTAGGGTTACCTACAAGTGCTGTAAGGTTAACTGTACCAGCAGCAGCAGTAGAAACGTTTAAAGCACCTGTAACAGTTGCTAATTTAGATAAATCAACTGAAGTTGCTCTTATAGCACTGATTCCTAATCCAGCACCAGTATGCGTTAATTCACCATAAGTTACAGTAGTTGCACTATCAACAACTAATAAAGCAAGCGTAGCAGACCTGTTAATTACTACAGATTTTACGTGAAGGTATCCTAAGGTATTATCTGGATTAGCACCATCACTGAATATTGTGCTTGTTCCAATAACAGGGAAGTTGATACCAGTAGTACCAGGGGTTGTTGGAGTAAGATAACCTAAACGAGTAGCTACAATCCTTGCTGCAGTTGTCAATGCAGGATAGCTATAAGCACCATGATAGCTTAAAGTCAACGTATTCAAAGCACCAATAGACACTAATGCATCATCACTTATATCAGTACCAGTAACAGAATAGCTTCCGTTTACGCCGGTAAGAGTAGACAAGTTATGAGCAGCACCAGAAAAACTAGCAGCACCACCAATTGTAGTCAACTTAGAAAGATCAACCGCAGTTGCAGCATTTGTACCAGTTACAGAAACGGCTCCACCTACAGAACCAATCCATGCAGTTTTAGGAGAAGCTTGTGTACCATTGGTAACCTGCTTCAAACTATCCATCATAGCTGTTGTGAAATTTGTAGTATTGATAGTTAATAAACCAGTAATGATTTTCACTTTAGAACCTAAAACTAATGCAGCCGTTAATTCTGCCTGATTAGTGATGCTTAAAGGACCATTAACAATGTCAGTAGTAGACAAGATGTTCTGAATATTAGCATTTGCAGTGTTCAAAGCAGCCTGTAAGGCAGCAATTGTAAGCTGTAAAGCAGCAGTCTGAGTGCTGTTATCGCTTGCAGCAGCAACTTGTGCAGCAGTAATAGCAGCCTGTAAGTTAGCTACAGAAGTTGCAAGTTGAGAAGCAACACCAGCAATAGCTGTACTGTTAGCAGAAGAACCGGCAATAGCTGTATTCAATAAAGTAGTTAATGCAGTTTGTGCAGCAGTAATATTACCCTGAAGAGTAGTAGTCTGAGCAGTTAGTGCAGCATTTAAATTTGCCTGTGCAGCAGTAACAGCAGCTTGTGTGCTTGCATTTACATTTGACTGCAGATTTGCAATAGCAGTTTGTAAAGCAGTTTGAGCAGCAGTAATAGCAGCAGCATTGGCAGCAGTAGATGCTGAAACAGCAGCAGTTAATGCAGCCTGAGCAGCAGCAACAGCCGCAGTGGTATTTGCATTTACACTTGCAGTGTTAGCAGTAATGGCAGCATTTAAATTTGCCTGTGCAGCAAGAATGTTCTGTGCGTTGGTTGAAGTTCCAGCAGCAATAGATACATTTAAAGCAGCAATCGCAGCATTAATCTGCGCTTGTGTAGCTGCATTCAATGTAACAGTTTGTCCGTTAGTAATAGCTGTTAAATCGGCAGTTACTTTGTTAACCAAAGCAGCAGTAGCTACTTGGTTAGCATTAACTGTATTTATCAACGTGTTGATCAACGCTGTTTGGCTAAGCTGACCAGAAGCAACAGTACCCAACGTGGTGTTGATACCATTGATAGTAGTAGTAACAGCAGCTAAGCTTGCAGCAATAGCAGTGTTCTGAGCACTGTTTGCAGTAAGAGCAGTTGTAATTGCTGTTAAAGAAGCAGTAGTTGAACTTAAACCAGCTACCAATGTATTAACACCAGCTACCTGCGTGGCAAGAGCAGCAATCTGTGCTCTCAGATCTTTGAAGTCGTTATCGTACTTCTTGCATGAAGCAAGAATCACGGTGAACGCCATTAAGCTAAATAAGACTTTTTTCATTTTTTTGTTTGTTTTTAAGTAAAAGAGTTAGTGAAAATGGTTTTTTAATTATCCCAATTAATGCGTGAAATTAAAGTTTTAATAATAAAAACCAACTTTTTTTAAAAATTAATTTTTATTTTTTTTCTATTGGTACAATTACAAACTATCATAAGTCAATTTTTTGTCTATAAAAGATGCATGCATCCTGAATAAACTATAAAAATCGTATGAGAGATACAGTGTGTTTTTTATTCCCTGTTTTTTGAATAAACAATGAGAATTTATTATCCATCAGGTTTAACCGAAATAAAAAGATCCACTGGCTTATCCACGTGCAGCCATCTGTTTTGTGGATAAAATAATCGGGCCAAAGAACTTAAAAGCTTTAAATCACCCCCGCAAATATAATAATGTTTAATATTCAAAGAGTTATTCGAAAAATATTTATTTCTGAAAAATACTAATAAATATTGTTGTAGGGTGTGGGAAGTTGAGAGGTTGAGAAGTTGATAGGTAGATAGGTTGAGGGTTGAGGTGTTGAGAAGTTGAGGGTTTAGGGTTTAGGGTTTAGGGTTTAGGGTTGAGAGGTTGAGAGGTTGAGAGGTTGCTAATTGCAATTTTCCATTCTTAATTTTTTTGCAAAGCTTTGTGTCAACGAACCGAGGCATGGGAGTGTTTGTAAATTGTATTACACCAATGCATTTTTCTTGCTTGTACTTGTCAAACGGGGGTTTTTCGCTGATTTTTGCAGTGGCATTTTTTTGCCTGTTGCTTTGTAATAAGCAATTATCTCGCTAATTTTTTTTCTATCTGCTGTTGTCAACGGTTTTGGGTCAACTACGAAGTCAATGCCTGCTGGTTCTTTTATGTATCCCATTGTATTATAATTTAAGCCTGATTATCGTCAGGCTAGTTTGGAAAATATTTTTTTATTAATTTAAGTGCTTCTTTTGGGAAGATTACCATCTTATGTCCACCAACATGTGTTGCCCCTAACGTCTTTTCATAATGTTCAATCAATCTGGTTTTAGAAGTAAACGAAACGAAACCTTGGTATCCTTTGTCCCAAGCGTATTTACAAGTGAAAGCAAATAGATTACCAGGAACTCCTTCATAAAGCTTGTTCTTCCCTAAATTGAATGCTGCACTTTCAATTAGATGTAAATAATAATG
>JAYWCV010000107.1:0-2235 GCA_043780275.1 Chitinophagaceae bacterium | reverse complement strand
ACTTTCATGCCGTATTTTTCAATCAGGTGTTTCTCTTCTTTTTCAAAATCTCTGAGCGAAATCAACACAATGTCTTCGGGTAATACTTTCGGTGAAATTTTACCTATATTTTTAAGCTGGTTCCATGACTTCATTGTCTCCGGATCAATCTGATGTACGGCACATTCCATATTGTCTTCGTTGATAGCTGAAGCCAAAGGCATACCATGCATATTGCCTGTTGGTGTTGTATATGGAGTGTGAAGATCGGAATGCGCATCAATCCATATAACACCAAGCTTGCTTTTTGGCTTCGCCATTTTAATGCCGGCCATGGTAGCACCGGCTATACTGTGGTCGCCACTAAGTACTACCGGGAAAAAATTATTTTTGATTGACTCAGAAACGGCCACACTAACTTTTTCGTACATGGCCACAACACCTTTTATTCTTTTGGCATAGGGCGATTCGATCGGTTCGAAAAGTAATTTGTTTTCATGCGGTATTTTTTCGGAAGGGAAATGAATAAAAAAATTGCTCATAAAATCAAGCGCTGCAATTTTAACGGCATCAATACCTAAACTGGCTCCACGTGTACCGGCTCCAATCTCTGAAGGAACTTCTATTAATTTAACATTCTTCATGCGGTTATTTTATCGTAAAACTGATTTGATAGTATTGAATTATTGAATGCAAATCAAATAAAACCGGAAAGGACATTTCGTAAACCAAACCGGTTTAATAAAAAAATAGAACAGGCAAACTATAAAAAGCGATTATCTGGTTGAATATGATTGATCAATGCGTAAATGTAAGTTAAAGGATTTTTGTTTGCAAGAAATTGAAAAAATTTTCATTATTCAGTTATGCATGTGCTGCCAGCATAGGTATTTTACTATGCAGAGCCAGTTGCTTTGTATGCGAACCATTAAAAATTTTTTCAAATAAAGTATGGTATTTCGGAATGGTTATAAGCATATCGATATGCTTGTCGGATATAAATTTTTCGACAGAATCATAGAAGTCGTACATACCTAAAAAATAAAAATCGGGTTTGTATTCGATAAACATGTCCTCGAGTTTTTTACATTTGTTTTTGTATTCAGCAGTGATAGAAATATAGAGATCGCTGTTTATATTGATGATGTGGAGAGAAGAATCAAAGAAATCTAAAATTGTTTTGATAAACAAAGAAGGAATATGGTATTCAACTTCATTGAAATCACAGGTCATAGCAATGTTTTTGATGCCATTAAATTTGGAGCCTGCTGGGATTATCATCACCGGACAAATATTCTTTTCAATCATCTTTAATGTATTGCTTCCAATAAAAAAATTGGATAAGGCTGATTTACCGGTTATGCCCATCACAATTAAAGATGCCGCTTTTTGAAAAGCAAGTTTTTCAAGACAACCAACAAAATCTGTATGCATTTCTGAAACACATTCTATTTCTTTATCTCCTTTTTCCAATAATTCTTTTTTGAGGTTTTGTAAATAACTATCAATGGTTTCTTTTTCATCTTCATTCCTGTACATGCTGTAAAGTATAATCTTCACATCCAGATTGCCACTGAACATCATCGCAGAATAACGGGTTGCATGGAGAGAAACATCTGAAAAATCAATTGGAATTAGAATAATTTTCATGATTTGATTTCTTACAAAGAGGAGAATATTGACATCTTCATTTTAATAAAATTACGATAATATTGGAAATTAAGGTCGATTTAATGATTGGAAAGCCTGATAATCAATGCAGTACTTCGTTTTAAGATATTTAAAAAGATGAAAAAACTTTTATATTGCTAAAATGGGCATGTGTTATATAGGTTTCAATCTTTTTGCTTAAAACATTTATACCAAATCTATATTTAGAAGCCAATCACTTATATTCGCCCACTGAAAAGGAGGAATAATTGTGCGTTTAAAATCATTAGAAATTAAGGGGTTTAAAAGTTTTGCAGATAAAACGATTGTAAACTTCGACGAAAATATTACCGGCATTGTTGGACCAAATGGTTGCGGCAAAAGCAATATTGTAGACAGTATTCGCTGGGTAATTGGTGAGCAAAAGATCAGCCATCTGAGATCTGAAAACCTGGAAAGTCTTGTTTTCAATGGGTCAAAGACCCGTAGTGCCAGTGGATTGGCAGAGGTGAGCCTGACTTTTGAAAACACCAAAAACCTGCTACCCATCGAGTTTAGCACCATTACAATTACCCGTAAATATTATAAAAACGGAGATAGCGAATA
>JAYWCV010000106.1:0-6573 GCA_043780275.1 Chitinophagaceae bacterium | reverse complement strand
AAATGGTGTCTTTCCGGAAATAAATTTCTTTGTGCACACAATGGTAAAGAATTTGATTTTCCCTATTTATGCCGGCGAATGATTATTAACAATATTGTTATCCCACCTATTTTAAATATTGCCGGGAAAAAGCCATGGGAAATAAGTCATCTGGATACCCTGGAACTTTGGAAATTCGGCGACTATAAAAGTTATACCTCATTGATTTTATTGGCACACATATTTGGAATTTCTACTCCAAAAGATGATATCGATGGCAGCATGGTTGCCGATGTTTTCTGGAAAGAAAAAAACATTCAACGCATTGTACATTACTGTCAGAAAGATGTAATTACCCTGACACAGATTTATTTAAAAATGTGTGCCGAAGATTTAATTGCTGAAAATAATATTGAAATAAAACCAGCATGAAAGAGCTGAAGCGATGTGCCTGGTGCTTAAAGCATGATTTGTACAAACAATATCACGATAATGAATGGGGAATTCCCGTGCATGACGATAGGCGGTTTTTTGAAATGCTGATTCTTGAAGGAGCACAAGCAGGACTAAGCTGGCACACCGTTTTAAAAAAACGAGAAAATTATCGATTGGCTTTTGATAATTGGAATATCAAAAAAATCAGTACGTACGACAACAAGAAGTTTGACATCCTTATTACAAACGAGGGAATCATTCGGAATACCTTGAAAATAAAATCAACCATTCAAAATGCAAATTCTTTTCTCCTTATTCAAAAAGAATTTGGAAGCTTTGATAATTATATATGGGGGTTCGTCCATCAAAAACCAATCATTAATCATTGGAAAGAGATGAAAGAAATTCCGGCCAAAACAAAAGAGAGTGATGCGATGAGTGCAGATCTTTTAAAAAAAAATTTCAAATTTGTGGGCTCAACAATTTGTTATGCTTTTATGCAGGCTACCGGTTTAGTGGATGATCATGTAACAGATTGCTGGAAACGAAAAATGAAATAATCATGCAAAGAACCAATTACTCTTCGGGTGCAAAATGGGAAGACATTGTAGGGTACAGCCGTGCAGTAAAAATTGGAAACATCATTGAAGTAACCGGAACGGTTGCGGTCGACGAGGCCGGAAATACTATTGGAAAAGGCGATGCGTATGCACAAACAAAATTTATTATTCAAAAAATTGAACGAATATTAGAAAAGGCCGGGGCGTCTTTAAGCGATGTGGTTCGTACCAGGATGTTTGTAACCGACATCGGTCAATGGGAAGAATATGGAAGGGCTCATGGAGAGTTTTTTGGGAAAATAAAACCCTGTACCACCATGGTTGAAATAAATAAATTGATCGATCCGGATTTTTTAATAGAAATTGAGGCA
The DNA here is from genome assembly GCA_043780275.1 of Chitinophagaceae bacterium. Classification (GTDB taxonomy): domain Bacteria; phylum Bacteroidota; class Bacteroidia; order Chitinophagales; family Chitinophagaceae; genus MGR-bin208. The sequence continues at coordinate 5,228 of JAYWCV010000106.1, read as the reverse complement.
ACAGCAATACTTAGTTAATATGCATATAGAAGAGCTTAGAGAATATTGTTTATCAAAAAAAGGCGTAGAAGAAGAGCTTCCTTTCGGGCCCGAAACCTTGGTATTTAAGGTGGTTGGTAAAATGTTTCTGCTTTGTGGGCTTGATGAAGTTGAATTAAAATTCAATGTAAAATGTGCGCCGGACCTTGCTATGGAACTCCGGGAAAAATACCCCTGTGTTTTGCCCGGCTATCACATGAGCAAAATTCACTGGAATACTATTTTAGTTGATGGTTCTGTTTCTAATAGCCTTTTAAAAGAATGGATTGATCATTCCTACAATCAGGTAGTGGCCCGCTTACCCAAGATTATAAAAGATACATTGCTTAAATAAGTTCTGTTATTTTTACAGAGGCATAAACCATTTTTTACTTTGACTAATCTGCATATTCAATCCAAGCTACCCGATATTGGCACAACCATTTTTACCGTAATGAGTTTTTTGGCTGCACAATATAAAGCCATAAATCTTGGACAGGGTTTTCCCGATTATCCAATGAATGAAGAGCTTTCTTCTCTGGTTGGTAAAGCTATGCAGGATGGATATAACCAGTATGTACATATGAATGGCTATATGCCACTACGGGAAGCCCTGGCAGAAAAAATTGAATTGCTTTATCAAAATTCAATAAATCCTGATACGCAAATAACTATCACACCGGGTGGCACCTATGCTATTTATACTGCCCTTACAACAATTCTTCAACCGGGCGATGAAGTAATCATTTTTGAACCCGCATATGATTGTTATATCCCTACTGTAGAATTGAACGGAGCCATTCCTGTTTTAATAGATCTTCATTTTCCGGATTATAAAATTGACTGGGAAATTGTAAAAGAAAAAATTACGCCCAGAACCAGAATGATTATGCTGAACTCACCACATAATCCAACCGGCTCTGTATTAGACGAAAATGATATCCGGCAATTGCGTTCAATTGTTAAAGACACAAAAATGCTGATTTTAAGTGATGAGGTTTACGAGCATATTATTTTTGATAAGATCAAACATCAAAGCATTTTAAAATATCCTGATCTTCTGGAAAGAAGTTTTGTCTGTTTCTCCTTTGGTAAAGTTTATAATTGCACCGGCTGGAAACTTGGTTATTGTGTTTCATCAAACGAACTGATGCAGGAGTTTAGAAAAATTCATCAGTTCAATTGTTTTACTTGTCATGCGCCTTCGCAGGTAGCATTGTCTACTTTCATCAAAAACAAAAACGCCTATTTATCGCTTGGTGATTTTATGCAACAAAAAAAAGATTATTTCCAAAACCTGATGGCTGCAACTAAATTTACCGCACTGCCCAGCTACGGAAGTTATTTTCAGTGCTATACCTATCAAAATATCGGTGACGAAAACGATAAAGACCTGGCTATTCGTTTGACAAAAGAATACGGCGTTGCCAGTATTCCTGTATCCGCTTTTTATAAAAAAGGAACCGATAATAAGGTATTACGTTTTTGTTTTTCTAAAAAAGAAGAAACGCTGGAAGCAGCTGTTGAACGCTTAATAAAAGTTTGATTCATTCGGACGGCATTTATCTTTCTGAATAAAAATTATTGGAATGGGCACTTTTGCAAATTCAAAATACCGCGGAATTATTTTCATGCTTTTTGCAGCACTGGGGTTTTCTATTATGGGTGGTGCGGCAAAATCATTAACCGGTATTTTTAATGCGGGTCAATTGGTTTTTTATAGAAACCTTATTGGGTTGATTATATTGTTAATTAGTTTTTCAAGAAGGCCGGCAGTAAATACAGGCGGTAAGTTTCATTTATTACTTTTTCGTGGATTAATGGGTACAACAGCGTTGTATACCTTACTCTATTGTATACTGCATATTCCTTTGGGTACCGCCATGACATACAGTCTTACGTCGGCCATCTTTATAGCCATTTTTTCGTTTTTTTTATTTAAAGAATTTGAAGGAGTGGTTGTTTTATTGGCTGTACTGTTGGGATTTGCAGGAATGCTTTTCGTTTATAAACCCAGTATGCACTATCCGTGGTTTTATCATCTGGCAGGATTGGTTTCCGGTATTACTTCGGCCTTTGCCTATTTAACCGTAGGAAAACTGGTGAAATATTATGATACCCGCATTATTGTTTTATCTTTTATTTTAATGGGGGTATTGGTACCAACCCTTTCCATGCTTTTGCACTATGTTGGAAATATCCCTATTGATAATCTGTTGATCATTGACTGGAAATGGCCCGTCGGTTGGCAATGGTTTCCCATATTATTAATTGGATTGGCTGCACTCTTTGGCCAGTACTTTGTAACCTTGGCGTATGGTGCAGACAGGGCCGGTATTGTTTCAGCAATCGGCTACTCAAATATTATATTTTCTATTTTCATAGGCATGCTCCTGGGAGATGCGTTTCCTGATTTGATTTCTTTAACGGGTATTTGCTGCATTATTGGAAGCGGACTAATTATTTCGTTGGTTAAAAAAAGATCATAGAAAGAGTTGATTGTTTCCTAGAGGATTGTAAGTAAATGTTGGGGATGGCATAGCTTTTTTTTATACAATCAGTGCCTCTGTCTTTCTGCATCATTCATTTTCTTGTGCTTAAAATATTTCAATAACGCTATATCTCCCTGGCTGATCCTTTTAAAAAAATGACGGGTTTGTTAATCATATTTATCGTATATTTACGATAAATAAACTAAATGGCTGGTCATAAAAAAGAAGAATTTTCAAATAAAGAACAGTTGCTGGCTGGCTTTGCAAAGGCCATCAGTCATCCGGCAAGAATTGCTATTCTTCAGGTGTTGGCTAAAAAAAATGAATGTATCTGTGGAGAGATTGTTGAAGTATTACCGCTGGCGCAAAGTACCATCAGTCAGCATTTAAAAGAATTAAAAAAGGCTGGATTAATTGATGGTACTATTGACGGAACCAAGTCTTGTTATTGTATCAACTGGAAAACCTTTGAACGATTCAATACAGAATTTAATGCCGTATTTAACCAATTGAAAATAAAAAATAAAAAGGCTTGCTGCTAGTCCAAAAATCCGATGAAAGAAATTAACAACTTGCTTTATAGTTTACTAAAATAAAAATCATGCAAAACGAGACACAGTTAAAACAATTAGTAAAAGAAAAATATAGTGAAATAGCTAACCAGTCAAAAGATTTAAATGCTGCTTCCTGCTGCGGAGCAACCACTGCCTGCGGTGCGGATACTATGTACAATATTATGGCCGACGATTATACAATGCTTGAAGGCTATAACCCTGATGCAGACTTGGGATTAGGCTGTGGCCTGCCTACTGAGTTTGCAAAAATTAAAGAAGGAGATACTGTAATTGATCTCGGCAGCGGTGCAGGCAATGATGCATTCGTAGCCCGCAAGCTGACCGGCAAAAGTGGTAAGGTAATCGGTATTGATTTTACGGATGCCATGATTGCCCGTGCAAGAGATAATGCAGAAAAACTGGGATTGAACAATGTGGAGTTCCGACAGGGAGATATTGAAGATATGCCGGTTACTTCCAATAAGGCCGATGTAATTGTTAGTAATTGTGTACTAAACCTTGTTCCCAACAAACACAAGGTTTTCAGCGAGGTTTATCGTGTATTAAAACCCGGTGGTCATTTTTCTATTTCTGATATTGTGCTGGAAGGAGAACTGCCTGCTAAATGGAAAGAAGTGGCAGAATTGTATGCGGGCTGTGTGTCTGGTGCTATTCAAAAAAAAGAATATCTCGGTATTATTGAAGACGCAGGATTTAATAATATTACCCTTCAGAAAAATAAGGCTATTATTATTCCTGATGAGATACTGAATAATTATTTAAATGCAGAAGAACTGGCTGAGTATAAAAATGGGAAAACAAAAATAACCAGCATTACGGTATACGCCGAAAAACCGACTATGGACGAACGCAACTTTTGTGAGCCGGGAAGTGGTTGTTGTTAGCCTTGTAGAGGGAGCATAAATAAACAACTATTTTATCGTTGAGCCGGTAAGTTCCGGTTCTGAAAAGAAAAACTTAATTATATACTCTTCTACATTTTACAAAAATGAAAAAGAAAATACTTTTTGTTTGTATTGAGAATAGTAACAGAAGCCAGATGGCACAGGCTTTTGCTACGCTTTTGGGAAACGCAAATCTGATAGCCTTTAGTGCCGGCAGCAATCCTTCCGGATTAATAAATCCGAACGCCATTGTTGCTATGAACGAATTGAATTATAATCTGTCCACACATGATTCTAAGTCGTTAAAAGACGTTGAATCGTTTGCTCCTTTTGACGTAGTAATTACCATGGGCTGTGGTGACGCCTGTCCATGGATGCCGGCCAAACAATTTATTGACTGGCAAATTCCTGATCCCAGAAATATGGATACGGAAGAATTTAATCGGGTAAGAGATTTAATTAAAGAAAAAGTAATTGATTTACTAAAACAAATGGATCAGTAGGTTGTCGTCAAATCCTCGTCAACACAAATAATATAATTTGCTTTTCCTTTATTCTCTTTTGCCAGTTTTTTGATCTCCGCTTGCGATACGGTTGTAATAGTCGAATAATTTAATCCGGGTTGATCATTTCTTAAATACCAAAGTATTCCTTCAAAATTATCTGAATGATAAGCACCATTGAAATGCAGTGATAAAGAACCTTTCGCATGATTTTTTCAAATAAAATAAGCCATCGTTGCATCTTTTTTTCCTTTTGCATTATACAAAACATATGCAGGCTTTGATTGAGCAAATAAAAATTGACAAACAAAAAACAGGGTCAGAAAACTTATTGACTTGTACATACCTAAAAAAGTAATATTCAAATTAAGCAAAAGCTTATAAACCGGCCAGTTTACTTATTTCCATCATTCTATAAATCGGTTTTTTTGCCGCAAGCCTTAAACGCTCCTCCATCAAAATTTCCGGCTCTTCATATTCCATAGCCAGGTAAATTTTTTCCAAAGAATTTAATTTCATGTGAGGACAATCATTACAGGCACAATTATTATTAGGAGGTGCTGGAATAAATGTCTTATCCGGACTTGCTTTCATCATCTGGTGCAGTATACCCGTCTCTGTGGCAACAATAAATTCCTGGCAATTATCTTGTTTCGAATAATTTAATAAACCTGTTGTACTACCAATAAAATCGGCTATTCGTAATATAGCTTCTTCACATTCAGGGTGTGCAATAACTTTTGCCTGTGGGTGTCG
>JAYWCV010000105.1:0-3598 GCA_043780275.1 Chitinophagaceae bacterium | reverse complement strand
GTTTAATATAGTTATTTGCTAATAAATCAATGGGATATCTCTCTTCGTTTACATGGATCGAAATTTTATCAGCAGCTACCCAATCTGGAATCCTCACGCAAATTATTTTAGCATTATGAATTTTCAACTCCAATTTTCCTTTATAAGGTTGGTGACTGATTACTTCAAGCCAGGGCGTATCCCGGCTAATTGCCATGTTAACCCACACCGTATTTCCGTCGTTTGTAACGATGTTGTCCCATACAAGAAAACACCCTCTTATACCCGAACCGAGACAACAGCCTTCTACCGATAAACTATTGTCTAGTGAACCAGGAAAAGACCAGGACGCCCAACTTCCATTGAGTGCATGCTCAATTTTATTTTTATTGGGGAAAGAAGTTTTTGGAAGCATTTTTTCCGGGTGCCTAAATTGATTCTCTAAAAGTTGATTCCTGGCAAAACGTTCAATTATTCCAAAATATGATTTATCAATATGCCTGGCAATTAGCAACCCCAGGTGGATGGCGTCTGTAATTGAGCAAGTTTCACAGGATGCATGATCAGGCCCTAAACCATCTGGAACCCATCCCCAACTGCTGGAATATTTTAAGGTCCAGTCAAATGTATTTTTCATTTGATTAATAATTTCCTGATCATTTCTGCGAATTGCCCATCGCATGATTCCTGCAGCAGCAGTCAAAATTCCGCCAGAATGTGTATGTCCTTTGTAACTACCATCCCGCTCAAAAGTTCCACTTTTATTTAGAATAAATCTGCACATATGATTCAACAGATCTTCACATTCAGGATCATCAACCGTTTCAGTGTATCGTGCCAAAGCCAGTATAATTCCACCTAAAGGAAAAGTAGGATAACCCGTAAAATCTCCGAAAACGGCATCATTTACAGTATTCCAGCCCTCCGGTTGTTTGAAATAATAACAGTAGTCTTCCTCAAAAGTCATTTTAGACCGGATAACACGAACCAATTCATTTATACGCTTTTTGTTTCCCACATTGGGTTCCTGGAGATTGATATCCACATAAGTTATCAGCATTCTTCCCGCCATAAAGGGGTTTGCGTATGGATCACTCTTGTACAATAACTTTCGTAGTGCCTGTTCTTCCTGTTTAAATCCAGTAAAACCGGTCATTTGTCTGCCAAGAATAAACGCATCTGTAAAACGTGCGCACATATCGCCCAAATCCCAAATTTGATGTTCTAAATAAGGTTTCGGAGACAACTGGATTAAAAAAAAAGGGCGAAAAGCCTGTGCGCTATCCAATCGGTGAGCAATTGCCGTGAGCCCCCGATTCACTGCTTCCTGTAAAAAATATGTTTCGGGTCTTTGAACTGTCGATTTCAAAATCTCCGTTTCGAGAAAATAACCTGTTTTTCCTATGGTTTTCGTACTCGAAATAGTACACCCTAACAGCCAGTTAATTTTAAATATTGCTTCTCTCCTTCTCATTATATTACATTGAATTCATTCAAATTTTAACAAGTAAATTCATTTCCAAAATAGCCATTCTTTAACCTTACAAATATTTTATCTCGGTTAGCACCTGCTTTCAAAAAATAAAGAACGGACTGCTGTTTGAGATACTTAATAACCAGGGTTTTGAGTTAAATTCGGGTCTGCGGCAATTTCACTAAGCGGTATAGGGAAAAAATAATTTGCTTCTTTAAAAACCCTAACCGGATCGTAATCCAGATTACCGCCTGTATTTGGAACCACATAATCATATTGCAATATGTTATTTCCATCCTTAGTTATAGATACCCCCATTGCAGTCATGTTATTTGTTATCGAAGCTATTTTCCACCTTCTTACGTCCCAGAACCGATGTTCTTCAAATGAAAGTTCTACTTTTCTTTCATTTTGAATTCTTAATCTCATGGTAGCTTGATTTAAACCCGCAGGTAGAACCGGCATCCCAGCACGGGTCCGAATTAAATTAACAGCATCAATTGCATTTTGTGGCCCCTCAGCTTCGTTAATAGCTTCCGCATAATTTAACAATATCTCAGCATACCGAAGGTGTATCCACGGCTGATTCCCCTGACCAGCACCTAAGGTTAATACATTTGCATCATATACTGCAGGATCTACGAATTTCCCCAACAAATAACCAGTCACTGTTTGATTTTGATTAAAGTCAACACCACTTGGGTTGATAAAATCAATAGTAGTTAAATTCAATTTTGAACCCTGGTGCAAAATATCTAAATCAAACCTTGGATCCCGGTTTGCGTAAGGGTTTTTCGGATCATAGATAGATGAAGGATCGGTAATTGCCTTCCCATCTGTAGTTTCATATGAGTCAACCAATTGCTGACTTGGAGTATACATAATATTGCCCCCTCTGGAAAATGGCATTATACAATACTCAAAAGTCAAACCTGGCCATTGATAATTATCCTGATGACCTTCGGAAGCAATACCTGCTTGGTTGATACTTACAAAAATATTCTCCGAATTAGCAGGATCGTATTTAATGAACATACTCTTGTAACTAGTCCAGGGAACCAGGCTATACCTGTTTAAATCCATTACGGCCTTTGCCGCAACCGCAGCTTTTTCCCAACGGGTAATGTCATTGGAACTATTAAAAAGCGGACTTGCATAGGTTAACAGAACTCTTGATTTTATAGCCATTGCTACGCCCTGATCAATTTTACCGTTAATGGCTGCTACAGCCGGCAACAACGTAATTGCCGAATCAAGATCTTTTATTATAAACTGGAAACATTCATCAGCAGAATTTCTTACTGCATCATATTTATCAGATAAGCTAAATGTTTTTGTAATCAAGGGAACACCGTTATAATGTCTCACCAGCTGAAAATATCTCCATGCCCGAAGGGTTTTCATTTCGCCCACTAATCGATTTTTATCAGCAATTGACAAACCCTGAACATTATTGATATTTTCAAATAATGAATTACACTGGGATATGTAATTGTAATTATTGGCCCAGGCCTGTTGTCTGGGATAGGCATTACCGTCAAAGAATCCGGTAAAACTTCCCCCACTCGGAGTGGGATCTAACTTACCCTTATTGATCACATTAACGCCACTATACGACTCATAAGCAGAAAGCGTTTCATCTGTGGCTCCTGTAAGCATAAAGGCCTGCCAGTGACAGTTATAAAATCCATAATCCAGGTCCCTGTAATTATTATTTACATAAGCCTCGGTTAGATTGGGATCCGAAAACAAGGTTTGCCCAGAAACCCCGGTTGTGGGCGTTATATTTAGCAGATTTTTTTTACAGGATGCAGCAAGCAATATTACTGATCCAGACATCATTAATAAAAATATTTTTTTCATATTTTGAATTTGAATTGATGATTAATAATTTTAAAAGGTAATGGATGCGCCCATATTAAATGTCCTGTTGATTGGATAGGCCAATCCCTGCCCATCTACAGATTCCGGATCCAATCCTTTATATTTTGTAATGGTGAAAACGTTAAAAGTATTTACATAAACCCGCATCCCATTAATTCCATATTTTGTTAAGTTGATATTTTTAAAGTTATAGGCAAACTCGAGATTTTTTAGACGTAAAAAAGCTGTACTGCTCAGGTAGTAGCTATTCCCGATCCCCTG
>JAYWCV010000104.1:0-35014 GCA_043780275.1 Chitinophagaceae bacterium | reverse complement strand
AGAATATCTGTATGCAGCAATGGAAGATTTTCGAATCGACATCATGATCGACAGTGGACCCAGTGCAAGAAGCATTCAAATAAATATCAATCCGTTTACACTGGTTGGTGCCACTACAAGAAGTGGATTATTGTCGGCACCACTATTATCGAGGTTTGGAATAAAATCCAGGTTGGAATATTATCCTGCCGAAACATTGGCAAAAATTATTCAACGTTCCAGTGGCATATTGAATACAAAAATAACCAGCGAAGCCATCCATGAAATTTCACGAAGAAGCCGTGGTACACCTCGTATCGCCAATGGTTTATTAAGAAGGGTTAGAGATTTTGCACAAGTGTTAGGCAATGGCAATATCGATCTGGCTATTACACAACATTCCCTGAAAGCATTGAATGTGGATGAACATGGATTGGATGATATGGATAACCGGATACTGGCTGCCATCATCGACAAATTCAAAGGCGGTCCGGTTGGATTGACTACTATTGCAACGGCTGTAAGTGAGGATGCTGGCACCATTGAAGAAGTGTATGAACCATTTCTGATTCAGGAAGGATTTCTGCAACGTACTCCCCGCGGACGAGAAGTAACTGCCAAAGCATATGAACATTTGGGAAGGACTAGGCCGGGATCGGAAGCCGGAACTTTATTTTCTTAAAAAATATCAATAAAATTATTTGCATAAAAAAAGCTTGTCAAATCAATGACAAGCTTTTCTGTATAACAAAAAAAAATTATTCGGTTACAACTAACCTGAAACCATTTCCGTGAATATTCACAATCTCAATCTTCTCATCGTCTTTCAGATATTTGCGCAATTTGGCAATATACACATCCATACTTCGGCCATTGAAATAGGTATCGCTTCCCCAGATTTTTTTCAATGCCTTGTCTCTAGGAAGAAGATCATTCAAATGTTCGGCAAGCATTTTTAATAATTCATTTTCTTTTGGCGATAGCGTATGTGTTACACCGCCCTGAATAAGCTGTCTCAATTTTGGATTGAAATGATACGTGGATAAATCAAATTCTTTATTGTCTGCTTCACGGTTCAGCTCTTCATTTCTTTTAAGGATGGCTTTTATTTTCAACAATAGCACATCACTGTCGAATGGTTTTGTAATAAAATCATCGGCTCCCAATTTATAACCTTGAATGATATCTTCTTTCATGGTCTTGGCACTCAAAAAGAATAAAGGGATATCCGGGTCCACATCACGAATTTCTTCTGCCAACGTAAATCCATCCATATTGGGCATCATGATATCCAGCAGGCAGAGGTCGAATTTTTCGCGTTGAAATGCGGCAAGACCCAAGCGGCCATCTCTTTCTAAGGTTATATCATAGTCATTCAGCTCCAGGTAGTTTTTTAAAACGGATCCCAGATTCGCATCATCTTCGCATATTAATATTTTCGGTTTTTTATCTTCCATGGTCAAAGTTTTTATGTTATACAAATAAAATTAAATCATTTGCCAATCATTATTTAATCTAACTAATGTTTTGTTAAGAGTTAAGGATTGGGTTTAGTATTCGTTTAAAGACGATTAATCAATATAAAGGTTGCAGGCAAGGGGTTTCAGTAAAATTATGTAAATTGATTCGGGCAAAAACTTAACTTTAAATACAATTAATAAATATGGCTAAAAAAGACGATTTTTTAAAAGCAGTCAATGAGGGCTATTCTTTCAAGGGTGAGGCTGTGAAGATTGGTTGTGGTATTTTAGATGGAGAAGTAGTACTAGGTGCAGATGTTTTTCTACCACTGAAAACCATGAACCGCCACGGCTTGATTGCCGGAGCGACCGGTACGGGTAAAACAAAAACCCTGCAAATGATCAGTGAGGCATTAAGCGATGCCAGTGTGCCGGTGTTGATGATGGATATAAAAGGAGACCTGAGTGGCATTGCAGTTCTTGGCAATTCAAACCCTAAAATTGAAGAACGATGTCAGAAAATTGGTATTCAATTTCAACCAATGGGTTTTCCTGCCGAGTTGCTTACACTGAGTGATGAAAAAGGCGTTCAGCTAAGGGCAACAGTCAGTGAGTTTGGCCCGGTTTTGCTTTCAAAAATTTTAGCATTAAATGATACGCAAGGCGGATTAGTAGCCATGATTTTTAAATATTGCGACGATAATAAATTACCGCTGCTCGACCTGAAAGATTTTATTAAAGTACTACAGTTTGTAAGTGATGAAGGAAAGGTTGAAATTGAAAAAGCATATGGAAAAATTTCAACCACTTCTACCGGAACCATTTTACGTAAAGTGATTGAACTGCAGCAACAGGGTGCAGACGTTTTCTTTGGAGAAAAAAGTTTTGAAGTAGATGACCTGATGCGTATTAATAGTGAAGGCCGGGGGATTATCTCTATTTTACGGGTGACTGATTTGCAGGACAGGCCAAAATTATTCTCCACTTTTATGTTGCAGATGCTGGCTGAGTTGTATGCTTCTTGCCCTGAAGAAGGCGACCTTGAAAAACCCAAGTTGGTGATATTTGTTGATGAAGCACATTTGATTTTTCAGGAAGCCAGTGATGCATTAATGCAACAGATTGAAACCGTTATTAAATTGATCCGTTCAAAAGGAATCGGTATATTTTTCTGTACGCAGAATCCGATGGATGTGCCTGCAGCTGTACTTTCTCAGTTAGGTATGAAGGTGCAACATGCTTTAAGGGCATTTACAGCAAACGATCGAAAATCCATTAAACAGACAGCAGAGAATTATCCACTTTCTGATTTTTACAAAACAGAAGATGCACTTACACAGTTAGGAATAGGCGAAGCATTAATCACTATGCTGAATGAGAAAGGTATTCCAACTGCACTGGTTCACACTATGCTGAATCCGCCAAGGAGCCGGATGGATGTTTTGACGGATGCAGAAATAAATGACCTTGTCAGTGTCTCAAAACTGGTAAAAAAATACAACGTAGAAGTAGATAGCGAAAGTGCTTACGAAATACTGAATAAGAAATTGAATGTGGCCGCAATGGAAAAAGAAGAACAGGTAAGCAATGGCAGAAACACAAATAAAAAGGAAGAGACTTTTTTTGACAATCCCATGGTAAAGCAGGTTGGAAGAACAGCCGCCGGCATCATTACCAGGTCTTTATTAGGCGTTCTTGGATTAGGCGGAAGAACAACCAGGAGCAGAAGTTTATTTTAATTTAAAGATTCCGTTTTTATCCATTTCAATTTTATTTTCAGCCTGGAGAAATTCGATGATTTTCCAGGCTTTTTCTTTTTTACTGCCGGCATAATCTTTCAGGAGTTCATTACTGAGCAACGCATTTTTTTTAATTTTTCCCAGCAGGTCTTTTCGGATAATTTCAAAATCGATTTTGGTCAAATCTATTTTTTTCAGGCGAAGACAGTTATCACAAATTCCACAAACCTTTATTTCTTTATCGCCAAAATAATAACCGATATACTGGCTGCGGCAGGCCGTTTGATTTTTGATAAAATCGATAAAACTGTTTATTCTTTTTCTGAAAATTTCTTTTCGGGCATGCAAGTTTTTTTCGTTAATGTGCAGGTCTTCTGTTTTTACACGGGCATTTAAAAAATAAATCTGCGGACTATCTTTTTGCGGATGATATTCGATGATATGATGTTTCTGTAAGTGTAAAAGATTTTTCTTTATTTCTTCCGGATCGGTTTTCATCAACTTTACCATCTGTAATACCGAGACAGAAGCCGGGTAATCAAAAATTCCTTCGTAGGTACGTAATAATGTTTTGATGGTTGATGACAAAGTTGGAAATGTTTTTTCAAACTCAATCAGGTTGGCCCTGTCAGTAATAAACTGTACCGATGCCGGAATAAATACCTGTCCGTTAAGGGCTATCCGGTTTTCCTGTTCAAGCGATTTTAATGCATAAAAAGTTGTTTGCGGTTCCAGTTTATAATTTTTAATGCAATCGCTCAGATCGAAATCATAATACTCTTCATCGCCCCCATAAACGGGTATGTGCAGGTAATTACAAACAGCTTCATATACTTTTTTGATATGTTCAACAGTCGGGTATCTGATCTGTTCCAGTTTATGTAATTCTTCAATATCTTTTTCATTATAGAGTAAAACGGCATAGGCTTTTTTGCCGTCCCGTCCGGCACGGCCTGCTTCCTGATAATAATTTTCAATACAGTCGGGTGTATCAATATGCACAACGGCTCTTACATCGGGTTTGTCAATGCCCATGCCAAACGCATTGGTACAAACTATTACACGGGTTGTGTTTTTAATCCAGGCTTCCTGTTTGCTGCTTCTATCTTCTGAAGTTAATCCGGCATGATAAAAGTCGGCAGAAATATTTTGCAGTTTTAATAGTGATGCAATTTCCGAAGTTCTTTTCCGGCTGCTGCAATACACAATGGCTGTACCTTTTACATTGTTCAGAATTTCAATTAGTTTATTGATCTTGGAATCGACCCGGAAAATGCTGTACGATAAATTTGCCCGTTCAAAGGAAGGATGAAATTTTTGTGGATTTTTAAAATGCAGTTTGTCGCAGATATCATCCTGCACTTCCGGTGTAGCCGATGCCGTTACCGCCAGCATGGGTATGTTTGGCAATTCTTCCCGCAGGGAAACAATTTTTAAATAGGCCGGACGAAAATCGTAACCCCATTGCGAAATGCAATGTGCTTCATCAACAGCAATAAGATTAATGTTAAGTGAGGGAAGGTATTCTTTAAATAAATTGGTCTCCAGCCGCTCCGGCGAAACATATAAAAATTTACAATTGCTGTTACCCGCAACCCTGAATGTGTTGATCACTTCATTCCGCTGCATACCCGAGTGAATGGATAGTGCAGTGATTCCTCTTTTTCGCAGATTCTCCACCTGATCTTTCATCAATGCAATTAAAGGGCTTACAACGAGGCAAAGGCCTTCAGTAATTAAAGCCGGTACCTGGTAACAAATAGATTTACCTCCGCCGGTTGGTAAAATAGCCAGACTGTCATTACCCTTCAGAACAGATTGAATAATCTCTTCCTGCACAGGTCTGAATGCATCAAAACCCCAATATTGTTTTAATACCTGGTGAGGAGAACGGTTCATGTATGAATATTCAATAAAGCTGGATCATAAAAAAATTAAAATCTTCTGTTTGTGATTGCTGTTCTACCCGTTGTGTCGTACTACTCCTTATAATTGAGTTTTATTTTTTGATCCATTTCAAACAAACCGGTTTTGAAACCCTGATACGTTGTTTTGAATCTTCCAGTAACCCCGATTGTTTATCTACTTTAAAAATAACAATCTCATCGCTGTCACGGTTAGCAACCAATAAAAAGTTTCCTTTGGGATCAAAAGAAAAATTTCTTGGATGCACACCCAATGTTGGTTGAAAACCTGCAATTTGAATCATGCCGGTTTTCTGGTCTATACGGAAGATGGCAATAGAGTTGGCATCGCCACGGTTACTGCAGTACAAAAACTTTCCATCGGGTGAAACATGAATATCTGCTGAGCCCATTACACCCTGGTAACTCATAGGGTGACATGATGTATTTTGCAGCAAGGTTAATTTTCCTTTTTCATATTTAAATACACTCACCGTTCCCGTTAGTTCCTCAATGAGGTAAGCATACGGTCGTGTGGGATGAAATTCAAAATGCCTTGGTCCTGCACCGCCATTTACTTCATAAAAAGCCGGATCGGCTGCAAGTAAGGCTCCACTTCTTTGTGCTACTGTATAAACCATCAGTTTATCCATTCCAAGATCAGGTACAAACAGGAAATTATTATCGGGCGAAAAAACAGTGGCATGTACATGGGCTTTATCCTGCCGGGTTTTGTTTACACTATTGCCATTATGCTGAATGATTTGTTTGGGTTGATTGATGATTCCATTTTTCCTGATATCAATGACAGCAAGATTACCAGCACTGTAATTTCCAACTACCAAATGTGTTCCGCTTTTATGAATGCTGATATAACAGGGATTGGCACCTCCACTTGTAACTTCGTTGAGTTTGGTCAGCGTTCCTGCTACCTTATTGTATTGAAATGCACTCACCATACCTGGATCGTTTGAATTAACTGCATATACAAATTTTTTATTTGGTGAAACTGCAAGAAAGGAAGGATTGGAGGTTTTAACGGAACTTATTTTTTGTGTTTCACCAGTTGCAGCATTGAACCGGTATACATAAATTCCATCACTTCCGCTTGAGGTATAAGTGCCAATGAGCAAATTAAACTCCTGGGCATGTACAACAAATGCAGAAAGTAAAGAGGTAAACAAAACAATTTTCTTCATATTCATTGATTACTAAAATAAAGGTATGTCTTTCAATGCCTGCCACAATAAAAACAAAACAAGCAATAAGTAAACAGCCTAATCAAAAAATTCAAACAAGTATTTATCTTCAAAAGATATATCAAATTTTTGAAGCAGTCCTGTGTATTCTTCCCGGAAGGTAGTTTTTTTATGATGCGCCTCCTGGTTATTTATATATCTAATAACATTGCCGATATGTGAATGGGAATAGGAAAACACTCCATAACTTTCCTGCCAGTTGAACTTGCCTTTTATCCATTTTTTGCCTGTAATAAATTCGTTGCTTTCTACTTTTATTTCTTTTACAAAATCGGGGATATGGAAGGAAGGTTTGTAACCTACAAAAAGGTGCGTATGGTCGGGCATACAATTTACAGCAAGCATTTTTGCATGCCGGTTTTGCACCAGACCGGTGATGTATTTATGCAATTCTTCTTTATGTATTTTCGGAATTAAGGCTTGCCGATATTTTACCGAAAAAACAAAATGCAGATAGATTTGTGAAAATGTATTTGGCATATAAAATTGTTTTTAGGCGGCTCCTATGGAGCCTTTGTAAATTTGATTAGTTTTCTATAAACAGGCTGCTCCTGAGGAGCTATTAGCGTTGTAAAATATTTCTACAAAATAAACATTCAATTTTTAAGTTTTATTTTTTTCCTTTTTAAATAAATTCATTGATTGATTTCGTTTACAAAAACGATTAATTGTGTTAGCCCAAGGTTTGTCTCATTCGCTCCGGAGGAGCAGCCTGTTTATAGCTGCAAATTCCTGTGAAATTCCGTGGCTCCACAGGAGCCTCCTGAAACAGGCTATTAAAAAAACTGGCACTTATGTTTTTTAGGCGGCTCCTATGGAGCCTTTGTAAATTTGATTAGTTTTCTATAAACAGGCTGCTCCTGCGGAGCTATTAGCGTTGTAAAATATTTCTACAAAATAAGTGTTCAAATTAAACTACTTTTTTTACAAATAACCGTACCGAGTTGATGCCAAGTACCACATCGCTTAATCCCATAACCAATGCGCCAAAGGTTGGGGTTAAAAATCCGAAAGCAGCTACAGGTATGGCGATGATATTGTAAAAAAATGCCCAGAAAAGATTTTGTTTGATGGTTATGTAAGTGTGTTTACCCAATCCAAGCGCATTAGGCAGATTTTTCAATCCCTTATTCATTAAAACCACATGGGCACTTTGCATGGCTATTTGTGATGCTTCACTTACCGAGATCCCGATAGTGGCCTTCGCCAATGCCGGCGCATCGTTGATGCCATCACCCACCATAATGGTTGGTTGCTGTGCAGTTAATTCAGTAATGATGCTTAGTTTTTCTTCTGGCTTTTTTTCGGCGTAAACCGTGTCAATGCCCAGTTGTTTTGCAAGTATATCGCATTTCTCTTTCCGGTCGCCACTCAGCAAAATAGTTTTGATATTTTTTTTATGCAGATAGTCTATAACGCCGGAGGCTTCTTCCCTGATTTCATCTTTCACATCAATCCAACCTAAAAGATTTTCATTTTTTATCAGGTAAATATTATGTGTTTTTTCAACATCAAATTTTTCAGCAACCCGGAATGATCCTGCATAGAAAACAGTTCCTTCCATGTCAACGGCTTTCATGCCAACACCTTTTATTTCCTCAACCGATTTCCATTTTATTTCATTTGTTGTTTTCCATTCTCTTGTTATTGATTTTGCAATGGGATGGTTCGAAAATTTTTCAATGGAGAATGCGATGCGTTTAAATTCTATTTCATCTGTTGATAGATATTTATATTCGGCAACATTAAACTCACCGGTAGTCAGTGTGCCTGTTTTATCGAAAACAACCTGTTTGATGTCTTTGAATAATTCAAGGCTGCCGGCATTCATAAATAATATTCCTTCCTTGGCACCCCGGCCTAAACCAACGGCAATGGCCGCAGGCGTTGCCAGCCCCATTGCACAGGGACATGCAATAACCAATACGGCTATACTACGCATCAGGGCTGGTGTAAATGCACTTAAAAGATGCCAGTTTACAGCTAATGTGATTAAGGCAATAGCTATAACCACAGGAACGAAAATAGCACTGATTCGGTCGGCCATTTTTTGTACGGGAGGTTTTTCACCCTGTGCCTGTTTTACCAGGTTGATGATGCCAGAAAGAACAGTTTCATCACCTACAGCAGTCACCTGGGCTTTTACCGTTCCGTTTTCCAACAGGCTACCGCCAATCAATAAGTCTTTTTGTTTTTTATGAACCGGAATACTTTCACCGGTAATGATGGCTTCATTTATTTCTGCTTCTCCCCAGAGTATTTTGCAATCCATCGGTACCTGTTCGCCACTCTTTATTAAAATAAGATCACCTACCCTAAGTTGTGTGTTTTCAACGGGGAATATCTGCTCCTTATGTTCATCATCAAATGCAATCATATTGGCCATTACTTTCTGCGACCTGGCCAGTTCATTCAATGCTTTTTGTGTAGAACGGATGCTGGCATCTTCCATATAATTGCCAAATAAAACCAAGGTGAAAATAGATGCTGCAGTTTCGTAAAATAAATAACCTTCACCCAAGTTCATCAACGTGCCGGTAAGGCTATAAAAATAAGCAGCACTTGCTCCAAGGGCAATTAATACATTCATATTTGGCAAACCGTTTCTCAGACTGTGATAGGCACTTCTTCCGAAAAAAAGAATTCCAACAATATATACGGGTGTTGCTAATGCAAGTTGAACATAAGGGTCCATCAACCAATGAATGTGCAATCCCGGTATCATGTGCAACATCAGTACCAATGTAAATGGCAGGCAAAACCAAAACTTTTTTAAATGCGTATCTAAAAAGCGCAATGATTTTTTTCCTGATTCCTTTTCTGTGTTAACAACATTATAACCTAAAGAATGTATGCCTTTAATCAGTTTATCTTTTTTCATTTCACCATTTCCATCAAAAGAAATGTCTCCTGTAATCAGGTTTACTTTCACTTCATTCATCCCTTCTTTTTCCAGATACTTGTGAACGGTGAGAGCACAGTTAGAACAAGTCATACCATCTACTTTCCATTTTACTTTTTCCATGTTGCAAATATTGTTGCAAATTTACCGTTGTTCTGTTGCATTAAAGGAATTATGTTTTTTACAAGGTTGCAAAAACGGCGTTATTTTCGTGATATGGAAAGATTATTTACTCTTTTGGAAATAGATGAAGTAGCCAAAGAATTTTGGCAGAAATTTGGAAATAAGGAGGCTGTATTTGCTTTTTATGGACAAATGGGAGCCGGTAAAACAACCTTCATTCATGCATTATGCGAAGCAAAAAAAGTGCGGGATGTAATTAGCAGCCCTACTTATTCCATCGTAAATGAATATGGGTATGATGAAAATGGCCAGGAAAAATTAATTTATCATATCGATTTGTATCGGTTGAAAGATGAAGCCGAAGCCATCGGGGCCGGAATAGAAGATTGCTTATTCAGTGATCATATTTGTTTGGTAGAATGGCCCGAAAAAGCACCCGGTTTATTTCCCGATGAAACCATCAAGGTTTTTATAGATACAGTGGATTCAAGCACCAGGAAAATCAACGTGGAAAGTCCCTAAATTATTGATACTGGCAAATGTATTCTCTTCTATTTCAGCAATTTATTTGTAAATTCAATTCTGTTTTTCAATTTTATTTATTTAAAAGGAAGGTTAAGTAATCAATATGCCTCAATCAAGACCAGTGATCAGTACAAGTTTCGTTTATGAAACTTTAGAAGAAACCTTGGACATAAAACCAAAAGGTGAACAGTTATACATCGGAATGCCAAAAGAAATTGCGTTTCAGGAAAATAGGATTGCTTTGACACCGGATGCAGTCAGTGTATTGGTTAGTAGTGGTCACCAGGTAATGGTAGAACATAATGCCGGAGAAGCATCTCATTTTCCGGATAAAGATTATAGTGAAGCAGGAGCAAAAATTGTTTATGAAAGAGCCGAGGTTTACAGGGCTCCCATACTTGTAAAAAGTGCGCCGGTCATTGAAGAAGATTTACCGCTTTTACAATTAAATCAAATCATTATTTCTCCCATACATATCAGTGTAATAAAAGCAGAATTATTGCAGGCCATGATGGATAAAAAAATCACGGCTATTTCTTTTGAAAACCTGAAGGATGATAGTGGTACTTATCCTATTGTTAGAAGTATGAGCGAAATTGCGGGTAGTGCATCCATGCTAATTGCAGCACAATATTTAAGTTCAGTAAATCATGGAAAAGGAGTTTTGTTGGGTGGAATTTCGGGTATTGCACCTACGAAAGTTATCATCATTGGTGCCGGTATTGTTGGCGAATATGCTGCAAGAGCAGCTTTGTCATTTGGTGCATCCGTAAAAGTTTTTGATAATAGTGTGTATCGGTTAAAAAGATTGCAAAATACCATCGGTCATCGTTTATGGACATCGGTCATTGAGCCAAGAATGTTGTCTAAACAATTAAAGACTTGTGAAGTAGCTGTTGGGGCACTCAATTCTTCGAGTGGCAGAACACCGATGGTGGTAACAGAAGAAATGGTTAGTAATATGCGACCCGGATCTGTAATTATTGATGTAAGTATTGACAGGGGTGGATGTTTTGAGACATCAGAAATCACATCTCACCAAAACCCTGTTTTTTTAAAGTACGGTGTCATACATTATTGTGTTCCTAATATTCCTTCCGGATTTTCCCGTACGGCTTCACAAGCAATCAGCAATGTGCTGATGCCTTTATTGCTGGAAGCAGGGGATGATGGAGGGTTTGAAAACCTCATCTGGCATAAAGTGCATCTTCGAAATGGCATTTATATGTTCAAGGGAGCATTGACAAATTTCTACCTCAGCGAACGATTTAATTTAAAATATACAGACTTGAATTTATTAATTGCAAGTCAGCGTTAGTAAGTACTACGATCTGCTTATTTATAATCGGTAATCTGTATCTGGTTTTGGCAAAAGCCAAATTCCTGGTGGTCGTTTGAACTAACGATCACCATTCTTTTTTTACAATGATCATTAATCAATTGCTGATACAGGGCTACCCCTTCTTGGTCGAAGTTGGTACAGGGTTCATCCAGAAAAATTACCGGAACATCCGAAAATATACATTGAGCCAGCTTCACTCTCTGTTTCATGCCCGATGAAAAATTGCGGATCTGTTTATCACGGGCTTTTTCTAAACCAAGTATCGAAATGATTTTCTCTGAATCAAATCCGACAATGAATTTTTTAAACTGTTGGTGAAAATCTAAAAACTCAAGCAGGGTCATTTCTTCAACCAATTCTAAATAGGGTGCACAAATGGAAACCTGGCTGAAAACATTTTCATCAGCGATAATTTTTTCATCAATCGACCAGGTAATTTTTCCTTCGCTGATTTGATTTGCGCCACTTAGTACCTGTAATAATGTTGACTTGCCGGAACCGTTAGGTCCAACAATGGCATACGATTGAGCCTGTTCAAATGTATAATTGAAATGGCGAAAAATCCACTCCCTGTTGTATCGTTTACCGGCATCAGCCAATAAGATCTTCATCCAGATTATTTTTTGAATGGCGTTTAATAATTCCTCTTTGTGAGTCTCGGATAAACGTTACAATTTCATCTCTTTCGTCTGTTGCCGGCATTTCTTCTTCAATAAATTCCAATGCCTGGGAAGTGTTCATTCCTTTATTGAAAACAATCCGGTAAATTTCCAGGATATGATTGATTTTATCGATATTGAAACCACGGCGTTTTAATCCAACAGAATTCACACCTGCATATGTTAACGGTGTTCTTCCGGCTTTGATATAAGGTGGAATGTCTTTGGTTACTAATGAACCTCCGCTAATAAATGAATGCTGACCAATATTTGCAAACTGATGAATGGCACACATTCCACCAAGAATTGCCCAGTCGCCAATGGTTACATGGCCTGCAACCTGTGTACTGTTACTTAATATGCAGTTATTGCCAACTAAACAATCGTGAGCTATATGGGTATATGCCATAATGAGACAATTATCTCCAATAGAAGTTTTTTCCCGGTCCTTAGTTCCTCTGTTTACCGTTACAAATTCACGGATGGTTGTATTGTCGCCAATTGTAACCTGGGAGTATTCACCTTCATATTTAAGGTCTTGTGGAATAGCGGCAATTACGGCACCGGGAAAAATGCGGCAGTTTTTACCAATTTTTGCCCCTTCCATAATGGTTACATTAGAGCCGATCCAGGTTCCTTCACCAATTTCTACATCCTGATGAATGACAGTAAAAGGGTCAACTTTAACATTGGTTGCCAGCTTGGCATTGGGGTGAATATATGTATGTGGATGAATCATATGAATCCTTTAAAAAAAACCACGCCTTTATAGCGTGACGGGCAAAGTTAACTGTTCAGGTAAAAAGATTCTAAATTTTTCATCATTTCGTTTTTAATTAACAGATAATCAGTTGTTTAACATTTAGTGGCTTGAAAAGTTAAAGTTTAAACTTAGTTTTGTATTCGATTTATGCATCAACCAATCGACATATTGACCTTTGCAACGAAGCAAAACATTCTTCACGAAAACCTGGAATTACTTCAGGAAAAAGAACAATTTATTCCTGGTGCCGTTCAATATGTGATAAAAAGATATAAAAAAGACCCCCAGTTAAATATTGATGATACCGGAATGCTGGTATATCATTACGAAAAAGATAACAAGGAAGCCAATTATCTGGAACTTCGTTTCTGCTTGTCTGGAAATGTCTATTGTCAATTGAAAGCGACAGAGTGTAACAATTGTAAGTATAGTGCATCACGCAATTGCAACGAACGTCAGGAGAGCATCGATGTTTTAAGTTTTAATTTTTCCCCAACCAATCTTTCTCAATTTGTAAAATCTCGGGGAGTTGGTCAGCGGATAGCCGATGATATTCTTAATTTTTCGCATGGTTCTTCTTTTTCTAAGATCCTGCCTCTTTGCAGTAAAACAAGATTTGTTCTGGAAGCATTATTGAATAATGGATATACGGATAGCCTGGAAAACATTTATGTGAATGCACAAACACAAATGTTATTGCTTTATAGCCTTGATTGCATGCTTGGTGAAAAAGAAATTGATATCATCAATTGTAAATTTCTTTCCAATGAAGATGACCGGAAAAAAATAGAAAAAGCCCGGGAAGTTTTAATCGACCACATAGGTGAACCTATTACTATCAAGGAACTGAGCCGTAAAGTAGCCATTAATGAATGTTATCTGAAAAAAGGTTTCAAGGAAATGTTTGGCACCACCATTTTTGATTTTTATCAAAATCAACGCATGGATCATGCAAAATATCTTTTATATGAAAAAGGGTTGAGCGTAACCGAGGTTTCATTATTCTTAGGCTATTCTTCTATCTCTCACTTTTCAACTGCATTTAAAAAGCATACCGGGCTAAAGCCCTGCGAATTGTTGCTGCGTTGATTTTCATCTGTCATCACATTGTAATTTTCTTTTCTTTTTACGGATTCCGTAAATCTGTTTTCTGATTGCGTAACAATCTATTTGTCTGTTTGAGGGAGTTTTGCAAGTGAAAATAAAAAGTGAACATGAAGAAAATAGTTACGTTAACAATCGGAGTTATTACAGTCTTTTCCATGTTAGGTCAGAGTAAGGAAAGAGTCATTTTTCATGACGATACAACAAATCCACAACATAAATATTTACCGGAGATTACCATCGTTGGTCAAAACAGCCGATCCGATATTCATCAATTACCAGAGATAGTAGGCACATCCATTTATGCAGGAAAGAAAAATGCATTAGTGGTGTTGGATAATGTGCAAGGCAATGTGGTTACTAATACCATGAGACAGGTTTTAGCCAAAGTACCCGGCATACATATATGGGAAAGCGATGGCAGTGGAATACAAATTGGTATTGCAGCAAGGGGTTTGAGTCCGAACCGTAGTTGGGAATTTAATACCCGTCAAAACGGATATGATATTTCTGCAGATCCGTTTGGTTATCCGGAAGCGTATTACAATCCACAATTGCAAGCAGTACAGCGAATAGAAATTGTAAGAGGCCATGGAGCTTTGCAATATGGTCCGCAATTTGGCGGCATGGTAAATTATATTTTACGTAACGGAAGCGAAATAAAAAAACCTTTTGAAATTGAAACACAGCAAACCTTCGGCAGCAACGGACTATTTAATTCTTATAATGCTGTTGGTGGAGATAAAGAAAAGTACCATTATTATGCATTCTTCGACCATCGAAAAGCCGATGGATGGAGACAAAACAGTGAGTACTTTATCAACTCGGGTTTTGGAACTTTTACTTACCGGTTTACAAAGAAATTTTCACTGACTGCCGAAGTAATGAAATATAATATGCGCAGCAAGCAACCGGGCGGATTGACAGATGCTCAGTTTGCAACGGATGCAAGACAAAGTTTGCGCAGCCGCAACTGGTTCGATATCAGCTGGACCACTGCTGCTATGATTGCCAATTATAACTTTTCGGACAATTCCAGGATGAATATAAAACTGTTTACCATTTTGGGTGATAGAAACAGTGTTGGATTTTTGCAACCGATTAATATTAAAGATTCAATAAATACTGCTGTTCAAGCATATAATAACCGTAAAGTAGATATTGATGTTTACCGGAATTACGGAATGGAAACAAGATACCTGGGAGATTATAAATTGGGTTCAATGCAAAATACTTTTTCAGGCGGAATCAGGTTGTACAGCGGTACTACATTCCGATACAGGGATGGAAAAGGAACAACCGGATCTGATTATAATATTAATTTGTTGGATCCTGTTTATCCAAAAGATATTGAATACAGATCTTCGAATGCAGCAATATTTGCCGAAAATATTTTCCGTGTCAGTAACAAGTTCATCATTATCCCGGGTATCCGATACGAGTTTTTACAAGCAAAAGCATCCGGCAGAAACGGGTATGATAATCTGGGCAATGCCATTCTTTTAAAAAATGAAAAACGTGGCCGTGGATTTTTATTGGCTGGTGTAGGTACAGAATATCATGTGAATGATAAAACAGAATTTTATGGAAATATTACGCAGGCATACCGGCCCATTCAATTTGCAGATCTTACCGTACCACCTACCACCGACGTGGTGGATGCAAATCTGAAAGATGCCAAAGGGTATAATGCCGATTTGGGATACCGTGGTAAATTAAAAAACTATCTGTTTTTTGATGCCAGTGTTTTTTATCTGCAATACAATAACCGCGTTGGTGTAGTAACTCAACAACGAATGGATGGAAGTTTTTATAATTACCGGACCAATGTAGGAAACAGTACCAGCAAGGGTTTTGAAGGGTTGGTGGAATTCAGTCCGGTAAAGGCATTTGTAAAAAACAGAAAATCATTCGACTTCAGTGTATTTGTTTCTTACAGCTATACCGATGCAGTGTATGGAAATTTAAAAGTGATTTCGAAATTCGGAAACAGCCTGGTAGAGAATAATCTGAAAAACAATAAGGTAGAAAATGCACCGGCTAATATTTTAAGATCGGGAGCAACTATTAATTTTAAAGGACTAACATTGACAGGTCAGCTAAGTTTTGTGGACGATTCTTTTGCGGATGCAAATAATTCGGTTACTCCATCTTCAAACGGACAGAATGGATTAGTTCCATCCTACACAATTACAGATATTGCTGCAACATACCGGTTTACAAAAAACCTGAACATGAAGGCTGGCATAAATAATCTGACCAATGAAAATTATTTTACCCGCCGTGCCGGTGGTTATCCCGGTCCCGGCTTGATGCCATCCGATGGAAGAAATTTCTTTGTAAGTATTGGCGCTAAATTTTAAAGATTCTTCAAAATAAGCCGTTCAAAAAAGAACGGCTTATTTTATAACCAATCTATCCTCGTTTTCATACCTTTGCCCACTTAAAATTCAGGCTGAATAAGAATGATTTGAAGAATAGAATTAAAGGAACAGATGGATGAGTGAGCCTGATTAAAACTTTAAAATAAAGACAGACAGGTGAAATACAGAGAATATTCGCAATTGAACTTTCCGGCATTTGAACAGGAAATTCTTGCTAAATGGACTGAAAATGAGGTGTTTGAAAAAAGCGTTTCTTTAAGGGAAGGTGCTGAACCTTTTGTTTTTTACGAAGGCCCTCCCAGTGCAAATGGTTTGCCCGGCATTCACCACGTTATTTCCAGAACATTGAAAGATTTGGTTTGCCGCTACAAAACTATGAAAGGTTTTCAGGTAAAACGAAAAGGTGGTTGGGATACACATGGTTTACCTATTGAATTGGGTGTTGAAAAAGAACTGGGTATTACCAAAGAAGATATCGGTACAAAAATATCTGTTGAGGAGTACAATCTAAAATGCCGCGAAGCCGTTTTACGGTTTAAAGATAAATGGGATGATATTACACGAAAAATGGGTTATTGGGTAGATCTGAACGACCCATACATAACCTACACCAATGAATACATCGAAACAGTATGGTGGTTATTGCAGCAATTATTCAATAAAGGATTACTGTACGAAAGCATCAGCATTCAACCATATTCTCCTGCTGCCGGAACCGGATTAAGTTCGCATGAACTAAGCCAGCCCGGTACTTATAAAGATGTAAAGGATACGAGTGCAGTGGCTATGTTCAGGGCAATTAAAAATGAAAAATTAAAAATTAAAAATGTAGAAGGAGATGTGTTCTTTCTGGCGTGGACAACAACTCCGTGGACATTACCTTCAAATCTTGGATTGACTGTTGGCGGAAATATTGATTACGTTTTGGTAAAAACAGTTAATCCCTATTTACACAATACCATTTATGTTGTTCTTGCAAAAGCATTACTCGGAAAATATTTCAAACCCGAAAATGAGCATGCAGATTTTTTAGCGTACAAAAACGATGGGAAAAATATTCCTTATAAAATTATTGAAGAGTTTAAAGGAAATATCATAGAAGGAAGTGAATACGAGCAGTTACTTCCTTACGATTCAAACTCATTAAAAGTAATTGAAGAAGAAACGCCAGGTGCAAAACCGTTCCGGGTTTTATTGGGCGATTTTGTAACAACCGAAGATGGAACCGGCATTGTACATACATCACCGGCATTTGGCGCCGATGATTTTAAAGTAGGTAAAAAATATAATATCGGTATACTGACCATGGTTGACAAACAAGGAAAATTTGTTGATGGATTGGGAGAGTTCAGCAATCGATTTGTAAAAAATTACAAAGACGATACGGATTATGTGGATGTGAATGTGGACATTGCCATAAAACTTAAAAAAGAAAACAGGGCATTTAGAGTAGAGAAATACGAACACAATTATCCGCATTGCTGGAGAACCGATAAACCGATTCTTTATTATCCGTTGGATGCATGGTTTATAAAAACCACGGCTTTGAAAGATAAAATGGTGGAGTTGAACAAGACCATCAACTGGAAACCAAAAAGTACCGGTGAAGGACGTTTTGGAAACTGGCTGGAGAATATGGTGGACTGGAATTTAAGCCGAAGCCGTTTCTGGGGCACACCGCTACCCATCTGGAAAACAGAAGATGGTGAAGAAATTAAATGCATCGGTACCATTGAAGAATTGAACCTGGCCATTAAAAAAGCCAGTGATGTTTTGGGTGGCGATACAAACAAAAATTATCTGCACGAAGGCATTCTTGATTTACATAAACCATACGTGGATGACATTGTTTTGGTAAGTGATTTGGGAAAGCCAATGACAAGAGTACCGGACCTTATTGATGTTTGGTTCGATAGTGGCGCCATGCCATATGCACAATGGGGATTGGATTATGAAAAACTGAAGGCCGGCGATCCAAAACCTTTTAAAGCCCCTTTTGATACCAATTACCCAGCCGACTTTATTGCAGAAGGTGTCGATCAGACCAGGGGTTGGTTTTATACACTACATGCCATTGCCGGTTTGATGTATGAATCGGTTGCTTATAAAACTGTAGTATCGAACGGATTGGTTTTAGATAAGAATGGGAACAAAATGAGTAAGCGTCTGGGAAATATGGTCAACCCATTCGAAACCATCGAAAAATATGGAGCAGACGCAACCCGTTGGTACCTCATCACTAATGCATCACCGTGGGATAATCTGAAATTTGATATTGAGGGCATCAAGGAAGTACAACGTAAGTTTTTTGGTACCTTATATAATACTTACCAGTTCTTTTCTTTATATGCCAATGTGGATGGCTTTGCTTTTAAAGAAAATTATGTGCCTTTAAACCAAAGGCCCGAGATTGACCAATGGATACTTTCTTCTCTCAACTCATTGGTTAAAAAAGTGAACCAGTCTATGGATGAATACGAGCCAACTGTTGCAGGAAGAGCTATTGAAGAATTTGTTGATGATCATTTAAGTAACTGGTATGTAAGGCTCTGCCGTCGCAGATTTTGGAAAGGTGAATATGAACAGGACAAAATTGCAGCGTATCAGACTCTTTATGAGTGTTTGGAAACCATTACCAGCCTGGTTGCTCCAATATCACCATTCTTTATGGATGTTATTTTTCAAAATCTCAATGCCATAACCGGTCGTTTCAGTGCAGAATCGGTACATCATGTAGACTTTCCGGTTGCAAATGAAGATGTTATCGATAAAGAGTTAGAAGAGCGGATGTTGCTGGCACAAAATGCCTGTTCATTGATTCTTTCACTCCGGAAAAAAGAAAATATCCGGGTTCGTCAGCCCTTACAAAAAATCATGATTCCGGTATTAAACCCGGCAATGAAAGCCCAGTTGGAAAAAATTGAGGATCTTATCAAATCGGAGGTGAACGTAAAAGAAGTTAAATACCTGGTTGAGACAGAAGGGTTCATTAAAAAGAAAATCAAGCCAAATTTTCAACTTTTGGGAAAAAGACTTGGAGCAAAAATGAAAGCTGTTTCAACAGCATTGGCCGATTTTACACAGGATGACATTAAAAAAATTGAAATTGAAGGAAATTATAGTTTTTTAATTGATAATGAACACGTAATATTACAGATTAATGAAGTTGAAATCACCAGTGAGGACGTACCGGGTTGGTTGGTAGCCTCTCAGGGTGGATTAACAATAGCATTAGACATTTCAATTACAGCTGAACTGTTAAATGAAGGAATTGCCCGTGAATTTGTGAACAGGATCCAGAAAATTAGAAAAGAAAGTGGATTTGAGTTGACTGATCGGATTGAAGTAGAAGTGATTGCGGAAAATAGCATCTATGAATCATTGACAACATATTATGATTATATTTGCACCGAAATTTTAGCAGATAAGCTTGTTTTAGTACCTGAATTAAAAGAAGGTATTGAAATTGAAGTAAACGATTCTCATTTAACTGTAATTGTTTCTAAAAAAGAGTAATAGTATGGCAACTAAGAAAATAGCTACAAAAAAAGTAGCCAGTTCATCAAAAAAAGCTATTAAAACAGTAAAAAAAGCGGTCCCCAAAAAGGCTGTAAAGGCATCAAAGCCAGTAGCAAAAAAAGCAACTCCCCAAAAAATAGTTGCTAAAAAAGCTGTTAAGGCCAATGTTAAAAAAGCAGCTCCTAAAAAAGCTGTAAAACCGGTTGCTAAGAAAGTATCTAAACCAGTAGCTAAAAAAGCAGTGCCTAAAAAAATTGTAAAACCGGTTGCTAAGAAAGCAGCTCCTAAAAAAGCTGTAAAAGTTTCGAAGCCTGTTACTAAAAAAGTAGCCCCTAAAATAGTGGTTAAACCTGTTGCTAAAAAAATAGCTCCTAAAAAAGCTGTTATACCTGTAACAAAAAGTGTTGAGCCAAAAAAATTGGTAAAGGAAGCTAAACCAAATAAGACGAAAGTTGTTGTAGAAAAAGAAATTGTTAAGCCAGTTTTAAAACCAGAACCAGTGAAAAAGGAAATTAAAAAGCCGGTAAAAGTTGTAGTTCCAAAAACGTCCACTTCAAAAACCGTAGAATACAAGCCATCGTTTACAAAATCAGTACTTGATAAGGCCGCAAAAAATGAGAATATCGGACCAACTATGCGGTATTCGGATAAAGAATTAGCTGAATTTAAAGAGTTGATATATAAAAAATTGGATGCAGCTAAAAAAGAACTTTCTTATCTACATGGTCTTATCACCCGTAAAGATGGATCAGGCGATTTGGAAGAAGGTAGATATATGACCATGGAAGATGGTGGTATCAGTATGGAACGTGAACAGTTAAGCCAGATGGCTAGCCGTCAAATCACTTTCATCGACCATTTGGAAAAAGCCATGATGCGCATTGAAAATAAAACCTATGGTATTTGCCGTGTTACCGGCAAGTTAATTGATAAGGCCCGTTTGCGTGCCGTGCCTCATGCTACATTAAGCATCGAAGCAAAACAATTGATGAATAAATAATTAAAAATTTAAAATAAAAAGCCGGTTCAGCATTATCCTGAACCGGCTTTTTATTTATATAAATGCAAACAATGTTTTGGTTGACAAGCTTATCTTTGAAACCCTTAGTCAATTTGAACCCATGCGTAAAATATTAATCTTTTCAGCCTTTCTTTTAATAATAAGTTTTAACAGTAAAGCCCAGCTCTCCGGAATTATCTCAGGTCCCATGCTTGGCCCTGTTGAATTGCGGGATGCCAAAGTTTGGTTGGAAGTATCGCCAGAAGTAAAAAGCGTTTCATTAGTAATTCAAAAAAAGGGTGATCCTAAAATAATAAAAACAATTCCCTTCAAGGGAATGTTGGGAAATGATTTTAATCCAATCAGTTTTACCATTGGCGGATTGGATATGAATACAACATATCAATATGCAGTTTTTATAAATCATAAAACAAGCGGTTCAAAAGGAGAGTTTACTACAAAAGAACTTTGGCAATGGCGTAAACCTGCACCTGATTTTAGTTTTTTAACCGGTTCGTGCAGTTATGTAAATCAACCAATGTACGATCGTCCGGGAAAACCGTATGGTGCCGACTCTTCCATTTTTGAAACAATGGCTAAAGAAAAATCATCTGCATTCATGTTGTGGTTAGGCGATAATTGGTACAGCAGAGAAATAGATTATTACAGCGAATGGGGTTTATGGAACCGGGCAAGTTATGACAGGTCAAGACCGGTATTACAATACTTCTTAAAAGCAATGCCACATTATGCTATCTGGGATGACCATGATTACGGGCCAAATGATATTGGTAAGAATTATATTTTAAAGGAAACCAGTCGTAAGGTTTTTATGAATTACTGGAACAATCCTTCTTATGGAGAAGATGGCCAGGGTATTTATAGTTTGTTCTCTTATTCCGACTTGGATGTTTTTATGATGGATGATCGTTGGTGGAGAAGCGATGATAATATGGCCGACTCCGTTAATGGGAAAGCAAATCCGGCTAAAAAAATGTTTGGTTCAAAGCAAATGGAATGGTTGAAAAATTCGCTGCTATACAGCCAGGCCACTTTTAAATTAATTGTAATTGGAAGCCAGGTCTTAAACCAGGTTTCTCCTTTCGATAAATTAAAAAACTTCCCGGTTGAATATACAGAGCTGTTGGATTTTTTACATGAAAATCAAATCAATGGTGTAGTATTTCTTAGCGGGGACCGCCATCATAGCGAAGTGATAAAGATGAACAGAAAGAATAATTATCCATTATATGACATTACTGTTTCACCATTAACCTCAAGTACACATAAGTTTGGAGGTCCGGAAAAAAATAATCCCGATCGGGTGTTCGGTATAGATGAAAAAAATAATTACGGGAAAGTAAGTGTCAGTGGAAAACGCGGGGATCGCTTATTGAAGGTTGAATTTCTCGGTGTGAAAGGAGATCATCTGGGTGAATGGAGTGTTTCAGAAAAAGAATTAAAATCTTTTTCTAAATAAAATAAAATGACCATTGAATTTGCATATCATAAATCTCAGGTTATTCAGGCATTGCGCTATCATTTTATTTCCCGTCCGGAAATTAAAATCATGATCATCCTGGTGAATGTATTTGCCTTGGCTTCCGCTTCATTATTTTATTTTAAAAAAGTCACACCCTGGGCATTTCTGTTTGGTTCTACCTTGTGGTTTATTTTAATGATTACTTTTTGGTATGTATTACCCTGGATGGTTTATCGCCGGTCCGACACATTTAAAGATCATTTTACAATGAACTTTACCGATGCGGATTTTACATTGGGAAATGAAAGAGGGGCCCGTACATGGCCATGGAATTCGCTGCGAAAGTTTGTTGAAAGTCCAATGTTTTTCTACCTGTATTTTGATGAACGTTCTTTTTTCCTGGTGCCCAAATATG
Source organism: Chitinophagaceae bacterium (assembly GCA_043780275.1). Taxonomy (GTDB): domain Bacteria; phylum Bacteroidota; class Bacteroidia; order Chitinophagales; family Chitinophagaceae; genus MGR-bin208. The sequence continues at coordinate 12,454 of JAYWCV010000104.1, read as the reverse complement.
CCTGTAAAGACAGTGATGAGATTTATGAATTAAGGAATCTGATAAAGAAAAATATTAAAAAGAAGGTATAAACTACAGTTCTTTTTCCATTACATGATGTGGGATGCCAATCTCTATGAACTCATCACTGACTACATTGTAGCCCATTTTCTGATAAAAACCAACCGTGTTTTTTCTGGCATGCATGATGATGGACTTGAATTTTCTGTCACGGGCCAGGTTCTCAGCAAATATGGTTAAAGCCTTGCCAATTCCTTTTCCTTGCAAGTTGTCAATAACGGCCATCTGCCGAAGTCTCATCGATTTATCAGAATTTTTTACCAGCATACAACATCCTAATAGCTGGTCATCATCATAAGCGGCAACTAATAAATTGTCTTTCTCCTTTTCCAATTCTTCTTCGGTAAAAGAAATACCGAGGGGTTTGCGCAGGATGTCATTCCGCAACTTTAGCATTTGCCGGTATTCAGAACTACCATGATCGATGATTTTCAAAGCCATTCGTAAACGCTTAAATTGGGAAAATTAAATTACAACTATCTGCTACTGTTCGCCAATCCCGATGTTAAAAAAGAAATAAATTACTGGTCTATGAAAATAATACTTTCTATCCATTCAAACTCAGCTTATTAGAAGAATTCAGAAAAAAATAGCTTTTAGCTTGTGATTAAGTCAAAAAGTATATTTTTGCATCCTGTTAACCAAACAATAAATAAAATGTCAGACATCGCATCAAGAGTAAAAAAGATAATAGTAGACAAACTAGGCGTTGATGAAGCAGAGGTTACAACCGAAGCATCATTTACAAATGATTTAGGTGCCGATTCATTAGACACGGTAGAATTGATTATGGAATTTGAAAAAGAATTCAACATTTCAATTCCTGATGAGCAGGCTGAAACCATTACTACTGTAGGTCAGGCTGTTGCTTACCTGGAAGAACACGCCAAGTAAAGCTACCTTCATCTCCTTTACTTTGGAGATGTTTGGAGTTTAATAAGTATTTTCCGCCTTCTAACTGTAGTTTTGCAGGGAAGGCGGATTTATTCTTTTAACTAATCAAATAAAATCGATATGGAATTGAAGAGGGTTGTTGTAACCGGTCTTGGAGCATTAACCCCATTGGGTAATTCAGTTGATGAATTTTGGAAAAATCTGGTTGATGGGGTCTCTGGTGCCGATTTAATTACTCTTTTTGATGCCGGCAAATTCAAAACCAGGTTTGCCTGCGAAATTAAGAACTTTGAACCCACCGATTTTATTGACCGTAAAGAGTCAAGAAAAATGGACCGGTTTACCCAGATTGCCATTGTTGCCAGTGATCAGGCAGTTAAAGATGCCGGTATCACCAAGGATAATGTCAATCATGATCGGGTTGGAGTTGTTTTTGCAAGCGGTATTGGTGGATTGGTTACGTTTCAGGAAGAGGTATTAAACTTTGCAAAAGGAGATGGTACCCCCAGGTTCAATCCTTTCTTTATTCCAAAAATGATTTTGGATATTGCAGCAGGACAGATTTCTATGCGACATGGATTTCGTGGTCCCAATTTCGCAGTTGTAAGTGCATGTGCTTCATCTACCAATGCATTAATGGAAGCATCCAATCTTATTCGCTTAGGCAAGTCTGATATCATCATCACAGGTGGTGCAGAAAGTGTAATAGGAGAATCAGGTGTAGGAGGATTTAATGCTATGAAAGCGTTGAGCGAAAGAAATGATGATCCCAAAACCGCATCCCGTCCATATGATAAAGATCGGGATGGTTTTGTTATGGGTGAAGCAGCAGGTGTAATCGTACTTGAAGAATTGGAACATGCTTTGAAAAGAGGGGCCAAAATTTATTGTGAAATAGCCGGCTCCGGTGCTACGGCCGATGCGCATCATATTACAGCTCCTCATCCGGAAGGGTTGGGCGCAAAGAATGTCATGTTTGCATCTTTAGACGATGCCGGTATGAAGCCTGAAGACATTGATTATATCAATACGCACGGCACATCTACACCATTAGGAGATATTGCAGAAGTTAAAGCTATCCTGGATGTATTTGGCGATCATGCTTTTAATTTAAATATCAGTGCAACCAAATCAATGACCGGTCATTGTCTTGGTGCCGCAGGAGTCATTGAAGCAATTGCATGTATAAAAGCTGTGCAGGATGATATTGTGCCTCCAACCATCAATCATTTTACCGATGATCCGGATCTGGATTCCAGGTTGAATTTTACGTTTAATAAAGCACAGAAAAGAACGGTCAGAGCGGCATTGAGTAATACCTTTGGTTTTGGTGGACATAATGCCTGTGTTATTGTAAAAAAATATTCTTAAGTAATTAATTGCTTTTCAAATAGTGAAGTGTTGATTTGCGGATGTAATTTTTATTTTCGGCTTCCTAACCTTTTTTGAATATTTTGAACTTTTTTAGAATCTTATTTGGTAGTACTACCGATGCTTTTTATGTAAAGCATCTGAAAATTATTCTGGGTTATGCACCGGGTAATATTTCATTATACAAAACTTCCCTGACTCATCGTTCGGTGAGTGAAGCAGTACATGAAAACAATGAACGCTTAGAATACTTGGGTGATGCAATTTTAAGTTCATTGGTAGCCGAATATCTTTTTAAACGTTATCCATACGAAGAAGAAGGTTTTCTTACAGAGATGCGGAGCAAAATGGTAAACCGTCAGCAATTGAATGATATTGCTGTAAAAATGGGGTTGAAAAAAGTAACCATTTTTAATAAGTCGGATAGTTCTTTAAAAATCAGCCAGATATTTGGTAACACACTGGAAGCCTTGGTTGGCGCCATCTTTCTGGACATAGGCTATAAAAAAACCAGTAAGTGGGTAACCAACCGGATTATCATCCCCCATATGTTTATTGATGATTTGGAAATTTTGGAGATCAACCATAAAAATAAATTGTATGGCTGGGCCAATAAAAATGGAAAAATATTAGAGTTTGAAACACTCGAAGAAAAGATCGAAAGTGGCAGAAGATTATTTACGGTTGCTGCTGTAGTAGATGGTGAAATTATTGCGCAGGCAAAAGCCTTTAATAAAAAAGACGCCAGCCAGATTGCCTCTCAACTTGCTGTTGAAAAACTGGGAATAGGAAAAGAAGCGGAGAATGGAGCTGGATGATATTTTATTTTCACTTAATGGCCTGGCATATTTCAATTAAGATACTGTTTGTAGTTTTTGGATGAAGAAAACAAACCAGTTTGTTATCGGCTCCTTTTTTGGGAGCGTTACTTAATACAATAAAACCTTCCGAAACCAATCTTTTCATTTCTGCCTCTATATCATCCACTTCAAAGGCAATATGATGGATTCCTTCTCCTTTTTTATCAATATATCTTGCAATGACTCCATCAGGGTCCGTACTTTCAAGTAGTTCGATTTTTGTTTCACCCGACTTAAAAAAGGCGGTCATTACTTTTTCACTCTCAACCAATTCGGTTTTATAACATAGACAGTTCAACAATTTTTCAAATAACGGAACAGAATTTGCTAATGATTTAACTGCAATACCAACATGTTCTACATTTTTCATATTTGAAAATAGTTATTACGGGTTTACGATATCGGTAAAATTAGCTTTTTCATAATCAATTCAACCTTGAAATAGCATCAATTGGAGTAATTTTGTAGTATTGAAACGAAACGTGTTAAAATTTTTTAAGAAAGATGAAATTACCTATTTATTTAGATCATAACGCTACTACGCCTTGCGATCCAAGAGTTGTTGATGCCATGGTGCCCTATTTTACCGATATGTTTGGAAACGCAGCAAGTCGTAACCACCCATTTGGATGGGCAGCTGAAGAAGCTGTTGATTATGCGAGAGAGCAGGTTGCAAAATTAATTGGTGCAGATCCGAAAGAAATCATATTTACTTCCGGAGCTACAGAAGGAGATAACCTGGCATTGAAAGGTGTTTTTGAAATGTATGCCAATAAAGGAAATCATATCATCACCACCAATTTCGAGCATAAGGCGGTTTTGGATACCTGTAAGCATCTGGAAAAATTAGGGGCAGAAGTCACTTATTTGCCGGTTACGGATGATGGTTTGATTGATATGGAGCAATACAAAGCTGCATTCAAACCCAATACCATTTTGGTGGCGATTATGTATGCGAATAATGAAATTGGTACTGTGTTGCCCATGAAAGAGATTAGTGATATTGCAAAAGAAAAAGGCGTATTGGTTTTTACCGATGCGACACAAGCTGTAGGTAAAATTCCGGTTGATGTAAAAAAAGACGGAATCGATCTGTTGGCATTTACTGCACATAAAATGTACGGTCCAAAAGGTGTTGGTGCTTTATATGTTCGTCGTAAAAATCCTCGTGTAAAAGTGACTGCACAAATAGATGGCGGAGGACATGAAAGAGGAATGCGAAGTGGTACGCTGAATGTACCGAGCATTGTAGGTTTTGGAAAAGCATGTGAAATATGCATGCAGGAAATGGAACAGGATGCAAAACGTTTAATAGTGTTGAGAGATAAATTAGAAACGGCCCTTTTAGGAATTGAAGAAGCATATTTGAATGGAAATAAGCAACATCGTTTACCACATGTATCAAATATTTCTTTTAAGCATGTAGAAGGAGAAGGATTGCTGATGGGCTTTAATAAAGAAATTGCTCTTTCTTCCGGATCTGCTTGTACTTCTGCTTCATTAGAACCATCTTATGTTTTAAAGGCATTAGGATTAGGTGATGACCTTGCACATAGTTCCTTACGTTTTGGTTTGGGTCGGTTTACAACCGAAGATCAGATTGATTATACAATTGAGCAGGTAACAAAAACAGTTTTGAAATTAAGAGATATGAGTCCGTTGTGGGAAATGTATAAAGAAGGTATTGATTTGAGTACCATCGAATGGGCGGCTCATTAGAAATTAAGAATTAAAAATTACGAATTACAAATTCAACATTTAAAATAAATAATCATGTCATATTCAGAAAAAGTTATAGATCATTATCAGAATCCTAAAAATGTAGGAACGCTTGATAAAAGTCAGAAAAATGTAGGAACCGGTTTGGTTGGTGCTCCTGAGTGTGGAGATGTAATGCGTCTGCAAATTCAGGTAGACGATGCAACCGGTCTTATCACGGATGCAAAATTCAAAACATTTGGTTGTGGTTCTGCCATTGCTTCTTCATCATTAGCAACCGAGTGGTTAAAGGGCAGAAGCATTGATGAAGCAGTAAAAATTGATAACATGGAAATTGTAGAAGAATTAAATCTTCCTCCGGTTAAGATTCACTGTTCTGTTTTGGCAGAAGATGCAATTAAATCAGCTATCAACGATTATCGTAAAAAAAACGGATTGGAAGAGTTGAAGTTTGCAGAAAGCATTGTACATTAATTACAAAAAAAGAGAATAGTTATGAGTGAAGTAGCTATGGGAAACGCTATTTACGTTAGCGACAAAGCAAAGGTAAAAGTTGAACAGTTATTGGCTGATGCCGGTGTTGCTGATGACCCGTCTTATTTTGTTCGTGTAAGTGTGGTTGGAGGCGGATGTTCTGGCCTTAGTTATAAACTTGATTTTGATAACGAAGTGAAACCCATGGACCAGTCTTTTGAAGACAATGGTTTGAAGGTTGTTACCGACCTGAAAAGTTTTTTATACCTGGTTAACACAACACTTGATTTTTCGGATGGCTTGAATGGAAAAGGATTTTACTTCAGCAATCCCAATGCTAGCAGGACTTGTGGTTGTGGGGAAAGCTTTGCAGTCTAAAAAATATTGAATAAATAAAAAAATCCACTCAATGAGTGGATTTTTTTTGCAGTTAGTTTTGGCGCCTTAAGAGAGCAAAGTAGCGATGAATATTTTAATAAAAAAATAATTTTTTTTATTTGCGTGTAGCGGAGACACTACAAATCATTTTTTGAAATGTAAAAATTGTCAAACCTCATAAGGATTTTATTAATATAATATCAGATTGATAATTATATTGTTTTGGTTTTCATTATCATAAATTAATTTTCAGATGCATTATATTGCACGGAATAAAAAAAACTATGTGGACCGTTTGTAAAAAAGAATTAAGGCAGTATTTCAGCAACCTTACCGGCTATATTGCCATCGTGGTTTTTTTATTGGTCAATGGATTTATGCTATTTGTTTTTGAAGATAATATCCTTGATTTTGGCTATGCAACTTTGGATCGTTTTTTTCAATTGGCTCCCTGGATTTTATTATTATTGATTCCCGCAATTACAATGCGTAGTTTATCAGATGAATTTCGATCCGGTACGTATGAAATTCTTCAAACAAGACCATTAAGTCAATGGCAAATAATTCTCGGCAAATATTTCGGTAGTTTGTTTGTAGTCATCATTGCGCTGTTGCCAACTATTGTTTATTTTATTACCATTCAATTTCTTTCATCGAATGAGGGGTTGGACTCAGGTGCCGTATTGGCTTCCTATATTGGGCTATTCCTTTTGGCTGCAGTGTTTACGGCAATTGGTATTTGTGCAAGCAGTTTTACAAACAACGCTGTCATTGCGTTTATTTTATGTATTGCAGGTTGTGCCCTGCTATATTACGGATTTGGAGCTATAAGCCGATTAACCGAATTAAGCAGTGGCGCCGATTTTTATTTGGAAATGCTGGGTGTAGATTTTCATTATCGCAGCATCAGCCGTGGAGTTATTGATACCAGGGATATCATTTATTTCTTAAGTATAACATCATTATTCCTGGTCATTACTTACAGAAACTTAATAAAAAGATAAGCAGATTATATGCAGTATTTTTTCCGTAAAATAGGGGCTTCAAAATTTTGGTGGCTGCTGCTCATCATTATTTTGGCGGCTATAAATTTTCTGGCTTCTGTCTATCATGCCAGGATTGATTTGACCAATGAAAAACGATATACATTAAGTAAAGCAACAAAAAATTTATTGAAAAACCTGGATGATGAAATACAGATAACTGTTTTTCTGAAAGGCGATTTTCCTGCAGGGTTTAAAAAACTGGCTATAGCAGTGGAAGAATTTTTGCAGGAGTTCCAGGAGCTTGGAAAGGGAAAAATTACTATACAGTTTACCGACCCGCTAAAAAATTTAACGGATTCTGCGGCAGGTCATTTCCTTGATTCGATGAATTATTTTTATCAGTTACCTGCATATACTTTGCAGGCACCCGGAAAAGTAGGAGATGAACAAACGCAAAAATTAGTTTTGCCGGGAGCTGTAATTTCTTATAAAGACACAAGCATTGCAGTTAATTTATTAAAAGGAAATAAAAGTTATGGTACTGATAAGGAACAGTTAGCCGAATTATATAATGATGTAGAAGCGACATTGGAATATCGTTTTGCAAGTGCTATTCAAAAAATTACTTCGAATAAAAAACCATTGATTGGTTATGCATTGGGGCATGGCGAAGGTTGGGGATATAATATTGATGATGCAGTTAGAATGCTCATGAAGGATTACCGTTTTGATACTCTCAACATCAAGCAGGAGCCTTTTATTCCTTCTGATTTTGATGCGTTGGTCATTTTAAAACCCACAATCCCTTTTACTGATGCAGATAAATTAAAGATTGATCAGTATGTAATGCGTGGTGGAAAATTGTTTTGGATGATTGATAATATGTTTGCCGAATTTGATAGCTTATATCAAACCGGTGGTTTTTTAGCATATGACCGGGCATTAAACCTGGAAGACTTGTTTTTTAATTTTGGGGTAAGAATAAATCAGAATTTATTGCAAGACATGCAAAGCGATAAATTGCCACAATTAAGTAATAATGAAAATGTTCAGCAACGCCGATTGGTTGACTGGCCTTTTTTCCCGATACTGAATGGAACAGATCATCCAATCAGTAAAAACCTGGATGGCGTACGAAGCATGTTCCCCAATACATTAGATACGGTAAAAGCAGCGGGTATTAAAAAGACGTTTTTATTACGATCATCAGCGAATGCCAGAATATTAGAAGCTCCGGCAAAAGTAGATTTCGAATTCTTGCAGATTGCACCAGATATAAAACAGTTTACTATAAAAGATACCACTGTGGCTGTTTTGTTGGAAGGTAAATTCAAATCACTTTATGTAAACAGGATTTCAAAATATGATCAGGATGCACTGGCTTATTACCAGGTACCGTTTAAAGCAAGTGCAGATGCCGTTAATAAAATGATCGTTGTAGCTGATGGGGATATTGCAACCAATCAATACAGTCAGATGGATGGACCCCTGCCAATGGGAATGAATTTATTTACCCGTTACACTTTTTCGAATAAAGAATTTTTTACAAATGCACTCGAATATTTGGTCAATCCTTCCGGTATTTTAGAAACCAGGGCGAAGGACTTTACATTGCGATTATTGGACCCCAAAAAAGTGAAAGAGGGAAAAACGTTCTGGCAATTAATGAATATTGCTTTACCGGTACTTTTAGTGATTTTAGCAGGATATCTTTTTCAATGGATACGGGAAAGAAAATACAGCTGAGTTTATTATTTGAATTTTCTATGCAGTATGATATACTTGTATCCCGATACTCCAACCTGATTCTATTATCTTTGAGGCTCTTAAAATTTCATAATGACTACTGACCAGATTTCCTATACTGTTTTCGGCATTGTATTGTTATTTGCTATTATACTGGACCTCGGTCTTCTGAGTAAAAAGGAAACCCATATCAGTATAAAGAAAGCCTTGTGGCAAACCGTATTCTGGGTGTCTCTTGCATTTGCCTTCTTTGTTTTTATGTGGTTTGAAAAAGGAGAAACCACGGCAATGGAATATCTCAGTGCATATTTAATGGAATGGAGTCTAAGTATTGACAATATTTTTGTTTTCATTCTGATCTTTTCCTTTTTTGGGTTAAAAGAAGAACATGTACCCAGGGCATTATTGATTGGTATTTTAATGGCCATCATATTCCGTATTATATTCATTTCAATCGGCGTAGTATTGGTAGAACGTTTTCATTGGATCCTTTACATTTTTGGAGCCTTTCTTTTATTTACCGGAATTAAAATATTTACGGTCCGGCAGGAAGATCAGTTCAGCCCCGAAGACAATATGATTTATAAATACATGAAAAAAATATTTCCGTTAGTGACAGATGATGTAGATGGAACTTTGACAGTTCGAAGAAATGGAAAACTTTTTTTTACCGGTATGTTTGTCGTTGTCGTTATGTTGTCAACAACCGATATCGTTTTTGCATTAGACAGTATTCCTGCAGTATTCGCTATTTCTCAGAATCGCCTGGTTATTTATACCAGCAATATTTTTGCCGTACTTGGTTTGCGGTCCCTGTTTTTTTTACTGAAAGGAGCTGTTGGAAAATTTGCTTACCTGCAACAGGGAATCGCCATCGTTTTAATTTTTATCGGATTGAAAATGTTGGTAGAGTTTTTCCATATCAAAGTTCCTGTATATATTTCTTTAATGGTTATTATAATATGCCTGTTCGGTTCCATTGCGTATTCGATTCAATTAGCAGAAAAAACGAAGGAGTAAATTTTCATGACTGGATATACAATTAATAAGATAGCTGAATTAATGAATGGGAAAGTTGTTCAGTTAGTTCAGGATGATCTTATTAATAATTTGGTTTTTGACAGCCGGAAAATAATTAATCCGGCATCATCCGTTTTTTTGGCCATGAAGGGTCCATATCGGAATGGTCATCAATTTATCGGCGATCTCTATCAACGTCGGGTTAGATGTTTCATAATAAGTGATGCGTTGAATTATTCAGTATTCCCAGAAGCAAATTTTATTTTGGTGAAAGATGCACAAGTTGCTTTGCAAAAATTAGCCACTAATCATAGAGCCAAATTTAAGATTCCGGTTATAGGTATTACCGGTAGTAATGGAAAAACGATTGTGAAGGAATGGTTGGGTCAACTGTTGAATGATAGGTTTAATATTGTAAAAAGCCCAAAGAGTTATAATTCCCAGATTGGCGTGCCAATCAGTGTTTGGCAGATAAATGAAGAACATGATCTGGCCATTTTCGAAGCAGGCATTTCTACAACCGGTGAAATGGAATCACTCGAAAGAATCATCCAACCAACAATGACCGTATTTACAAATATCGGCGAAGCGCATAATGAAGGATTTGAAAATATTGAACAGAAGGCAAGAGAAAAAGCGTTGCTCATAAAAAATTCGGACCACATTATTTATTGCCTCGATCATCTCCTGGTTGATAAGGCCATTAAAGGGTTACAACAAACAGAAAAAACAGCTTTCAAAAAAATTACCTGGAGTTTGGAAAAAAAAGAAGCCAATCTGTTTGTAGAAAAAATTGAAAAGAAAAAGGAAACTACACGTATTGAAGCAGTTTATTTGAAGGAGAAAATAGCTATTGAAATTCCATTCAACGATAAGGCGTCCATTGAAAATGCAATTTCCTGCTGGCTTGTAATATTGACAATCGGATTAAATAATGATGACATAAAAGAAAAAATGCTGCAATTACAGGCATTGGATATGCGGCTTGAATTGAAGAAAGGCATCAATCATTCATTGATCATTAATGACAGCTACAGTGCCGATATCAATTCATTGGAAATTGCATTGGAATTTTTACAACAACAGAAAGGAGCAAATCCTTCAACCGTTATACTTTCCGATTTTCTTCAAACAGGCTTGGCCGAGGAAAAATTATATCAGCAGATTGCATCAACATTGAAGAGGCATAAAGTGAATAAGGTTATTGGAATAGGAGAACGAATCTCTGTTTTTTTGCATCAAAATATTTTGGATGAAAATATTCAGCAACATTATTTTCCTGCAACAGAAAAATTTATACAGCATTACCTGTTCACCGATTTTAAAAATGATGTTATCCTGATAAAAGGCGCCAGGAAATTCAAGTTTGAAAAAATTGTTTCCTTATTAGAAGAAAAATTACATCAGACTTTATTGGAGATAAATTTGAATGCATTGACGCATAACCTGAATGAGTATAAAATAAATATCCGATCCGGAGTTAAGATCATGGCGATGGTGAAAGCTTTTGCATACGGAAGTGGCGGTGCAGAAATCGCCGGTAAACTTCAATTTAATAAAGTGGATTACCTGGGCGTTGCATATACCGATGAAGCCGTTGAATTGAGGAAATCCGGAATCAGTTTACCAATCATGGTCATGAACCCCGAGGAAAATTCTTTCCATTCAATTGTTGAATATGCCATAGAACCGAATATTTTTTCTTTAGCTATGTTGAAAAAATTTAACGACTTCATTGTACAACAAGGTTTGGAAGATTACCCGGTTCATATTGAAATTGAAACAGGCATGAATCGTTTGGGTTTTGCAAAAAATGATATAGTTGATCTAGTTGAATTTTTACAGGATTCAAATTTAAAGCCAAGATCGGTATTCACTCATTTGGCAGCAAGTGAATCGCAAGACCTTGATCATTTTTCACAAGAGCAATTTGAATTATTTACCAAAACCTGTTCTAAACTTGAACAAGGATTAGGTTATTCTTTTATCCGGCATATTGCAAACTCAGCAGCAATAACCCGGCATCCCGAAATGCAATTAGATATGGTTCGTTTGGGTATTGGTATGTATGGTATTGATAATACAAAAGATAGCAGATTGAAATTGCAGGTCGTGGCTAAATTAAAATCAACCATTGCTCAAGTTAAAAAACTGTCAGCCGGTGAGTCTGTCAGCTATAACAGGAAATCGATTGTTGAAAGAGAGTCAATTATTGCAACGGTCCGTATTGGTTATGCAGATGGGTTTCCCCGGAAATTGGGAAACGGTATTGGTAAAATGTTTGTGAAAGGTAAAATGGCTCCGGTCATTGGCTCGGTTTGTATGGATATGACGATGATTGATGTAACCGATATAACTGATGTACAGGAAGGGGATGATGTATTTATCATCTGCGATGAAATACCGGTTCAACAAATAGCTCTTTGGGCAGAAACCATTCCGTATGATATTATGACAGGTATCAGCCAACGGGTAAAACGGGTTTATTACGAAGAGTAGTGTTCCATGTACTGTATGGCTATTCTCATTTTATCAACTCCTTATCAATTCAGGATTTCTAAGCAGGATGTTTATAACTATATTTGCCATAAATTTTTAGCTCGTGAAACTCAGAAACACTTTCTTATTTATATTGTTGATCATTTGTTTTGATCAGATTTTGAAAATCTGGATTAAGACCAGTTTTACATTTGGTCCGGTGATGGATGTCATGGGATTATCCTGGTTCAAACTTTATTTCATTGAAAATGAGGGAATGGCCTGGGGATGGAAATTTGGTGGAGAATGGGGTAAAGTTGCACTTACATTGTTTCGTCTGGCGGCTGTAATCTGGGGAACTTGGTATATTTCCAGTATTGTAAAACAAAAATATCATAAAGGATTTATCATGTGTGCTGCGTTGATTTATGCTGGTGCACTAGGCAATCTGATTGACAGTTTGTTTTA
>JAYWCV010000103.1:0-7630 GCA_043780275.1 Chitinophagaceae bacterium | reverse complement strand
AATGACCTGTTGACTCATTTCATTAATCAGCAAGTAAATATCCAGGCTTTCAATGAAATACTGCCATCCCTAAACGACATCTTTATTAAACTTGTTGAAGGAACACCTGCTGCAAGAAAATTTGAAAAAGTAGATGCTTAATTTTTACTAAAAACATTCAATCGTCATGCAAAAAATCTGGCTAATTATAAAAAGAGAATACCTCACAAGGGTTCGAAAAAAAATGTTCATTGTTACTACACTTGTATTCCCCTTGCTGTTTTTTGGTGTAATGCTTTTGATGGGTGTTATGGCTTCAAAAAGCAAGGAATCGCAGAATATAATAGTGGTTGATCAAAGCAATTATTTTGAAGGAAAATTAAAAAATAAAGAAGAGAAGAATTTTAGTTTTGAAAAAAACAGAAGCTGGGATGAAGTGGTATCCACTTACGAAAAGGATGGTTATTCAGGTGCATTATTGATTCCGTCAACTATTTTTGAAGCTGGTAATAAACCGGAATTCAAAAGTCCTAAAAAAGTGGGATTAGCCACCGAAGATTTTTTAAAGGATGAGATCAATGACCTAGTGGAAGCCAAACATATGGCTGACCGGGGAATTACCAAGACCCAACTCGATAGTCTGAAAAGTAATATAAAGATCATTTTTAGTGATAATGAAGGAAAACGATCCAGCACCATCGGATCTTTTGGTATTGGCTATATGGCAGGCATCATTATGTACATCACCTTACTTATATACGGCATGATGGTCATGCGTGGAGTCATGGAAGAAAAAACAAACCGGATAGCTGAAATAATTATCAGTTCTGTAAAACCTTTTCAATTGATGATGGGAAAAATTATTGGGATTGCAGGAGTAGGTTTAACTCAGTTTATCATTTGGATATTATTCATGTTACTACTCACCAGCTTAGGAGCTTCATTCTTCCCTGATTTATTTGCGCAGGCACAGGAAGCAAGACAGATGGGCATGACAACAGGTACTGCCAATGACAACCAAATGATTCAATCAGCTATAGCAGAACTTGGACAAATGCCCTGGGGCCTGATCATCGGTACATTTATTTTTTATTTTATTGGTGGGTATCTTTTTTATGCCTCCTTATTTGCTGCAGTAGGCAGTGCAATTAATGAAGATCCGAATGAAGCACAGTCCATGTCGTTTCCAATTACATTACCGATCATCATTGGCTTTTTCATCATGATCAATTCGTTCAATAACCCCAATGGCACCTTAGCCGTAGTGGGTAGTATGGTACCCTTTACTTCACCAATTGTAATGATGGGAAGAATTGGTTTTGGCGTACCATGGTGGCAACTGGCCTTGTCCATGTCTTTCCTGGTTATTGGATTTATTTTCACAACCTGGTTAAGTGCCAAAATTTATCGTACAGGAATCTTATTATATGGCAAGAAAGTGACTTGGAAAGAAATGATCAAATGGTTGCGGCGTTAATTCAACTTCAATCTTCTTTTGATGAATATGTATTACCTAGCTTTGGTTGCTCCGGATGAAATAGACCGGCAGATAATGATATGGAAAACCCGGATGAAAGATCTGTATCAATCAGTAGTTGCATTAAGATCTCCGGCACATATTACATTGATACCGCCATTTTGGATGGGTGAAGAACTGGAAAATGAACTTGTTTCAGCCATTGTTTTATATTCAAAAAACAGGGAATCATCAGAAATTAACATGAACGGATTTTCCTGTTTTAAACCTTCAACGATATTTGTGAATGTAATCCAGCATGATTGGTTGATCAATATAAAAACAGATCTTGAAGAAGTCCTAATTGCACAAAAACGATTTCCTTTAATAAAAGACAATCGCCGTTTTCACCCTCATATAACCATAGCCAGCAGGGATTTGCATAAAAAACAATTTGAAGAAGCCTTTCCTTATTTTGAAAACAAAAAATACAGTGCAAAATGGAAGCCGGAAGGAATTTCCATACTCCGTCACAACAAAAAAAATTGGGATGTCATTTTCACATCCCAATTTATAAGCAATTAGTTGAGTTGATTATTTCTCCAAAAAGTTAAAAAGTGAGGGGAATAAATCCAATTCCGGAATTTCAAACATTTCTATGTTTAATACGAAAGCCTCATCTCCTTTGATGATAATATTATCTTTAACGATCTTTTTAAAACCGTTTTTTTCAAAAACAAATTTATACAACCCGGGTTTTAAAACTTCAATGCTGTAATTACCCTCATTATCTGTTTGCTGAATCTTCATTTTTTTTGAATCCACATAAGCCGTAACATGCACGTCTTTCATACTCGATTTTGTCTGTGCATGAACGATATTTCCATACACTTCATTTCTTCGTACCGTTTCAGCCAGTTCTGGATCTATCTCATTAGCTGCACAAATCACAGAACCCAAAAGGGCAGAAGATAAAAACATAAAAGATTTTGTACGCATACTGGTTGATTTAAAAATAAAACGCGGTCATTAATCCCATCTTAGATTGTACAAGGTATTAAATGAAAGTTAAACTAAAGGATTAATTAATGCTTGTTGAAATTCTGCCCAAACATTTTTTACAATTTCTGAAGCTGGTAAAATTTCATTTAGTATAGCACTCACTTGCCCAATTTCTAATTCCCCTTCTTCCAGATTGCCTTCAAACATGCCTTTTTTAGCCCTTGCTCTACCCAATAAATTGGTTAACTCCTCCATCGAAGCTCCTCTTTGCTGAGCTTCCTCAATCTCGTGATAAAATTTATTTTTTATTAACCTGACAGGCGTTAATTGTTTTAAAGTCAATTCTGTATCCCCTTCCTTTGAATCAATAACGGCTTTCTTAAAATTAATATGCGAAGAAGCTTCGTTGCTAACTACAAAACGGCTACCCATCTGCACTCCTTCTGCACCCAACACCATTGCTGCTAACATTTGCCTGCCGGTAGCAATACCACCAGCTGCAATAACCGGAATTTTAACTGCATTGCAAACAGCAGGAACCAAAACCATGGTACTTGTTTCTTCCCTTCCGTTATGCCCACCTGCTTCGAAACCCTCCGCCACCACGGCATCACAGCCCGCCTCTTCCGCTTTAAGGGCAAATTTGCTGCTGCTTACAACATGTACAACAGTGATGCCTTCGTTTTTTAAAACCTGGGTCCAGATTTTGGGGTTACCTGCCGATGTAAAAACTATTTTTACTTTTTCTTTAATAATTATTTCAATGAGATTTTCAATGTCGGGATAAAGCAAAGGCACATTCACGCCAAATGGTTTCGAAGTAGCTGCCTTGCATTTACAGATATGATCAAATAAAACATCCGGATACATCGATCCGCTGCCTATAATGCCTAAACCACCTGCATTACTAACGGCACTTGCCAACTTCCAGCCACTGGCCCAAATCATGCCGGCTTGAATTATTGGGTAATCAATTCCAAAAAGTTGTGTAATACGATTTGAAAACATGCTGCAGAGAATTTGTTGATTGCTTAATGAATGATTTTATCCCAAATCAATATCGGTATTGTCTCCGATATTCAGCGTTCTGGACTCTCCTCTCAAGCCGGTATCGCTGCCAATTAAAGAGCTGTCCAATACTATATCATGAAGATGAGAAAATGATCCGACAATGGAGTTTTTAACGATAGAGTAATTGATGACCGTGTTTTCACCAATGGATACATTTGGACCAATGATTGAATTTTTTATATCACAACCTTTACTGATACTCACCGGTGGAATAATAATTGTATTCTCAAATTTTTCTTCCCCATAAACCTGTGATCCAAATTTTTTAAGCATCGTTGCATTCGATTCAATCAGACTATCTTTTTTTCCGCAATCGAACCAATTTTCTACTTTAAACGATTTGAACCTGGCTCCAGAAGCAATCATACATTCCAGCGCATCCGTTAAACTATATTCTCCATAGCTTCGTAAACCCTTTTGTACATTGCTTTCCAAGCAATTAAACATCAATTCAGATTCAAGAATCTTATACATTCCCACCAAGGCCATATTCGATTTTGGAATCTGTGGCTTTTCAATAACATGCTCAATAAATCCGTTTTCATCAATGATGGCAACACCAAACTCACGGGGATCATCCACCTTTTTTACGCCCAACATGGAAAACTCACTTTCCATCACCGCTTTCAAATCGCTTTCACAGATCGTGTCTCCCAAAACCACAAACACGGAATCGTTTTGAACAATATTACGGGTAAGCTTTATGGCATGACCAATTCCTTGCCGGTCATTTTGTTGAACAAAATATACGATCAGATCCGGATACTTTTGTTTGACAAAATCCTGGATTTTTTCACCCTGATAACCTACAATAAAAATAAATTCCTGAATGCCAGTTTCGATTAACTGATCAACGATAATACTAAGTATAGGTTTACCTGCAAGCGGTATTAATGCCTTCGGTTGCGTATATGTATGTGGTCGTAATTTTGTACCTGCTCCCGCTACGGGTATGATTGCCTTCATCCTGTTTATTTTATAAAAGGGATTGCAAAGTAAGTCATTTACATTAAAGTGCTTTATGAGTTTAATCAATGTATAAAAAATCAGGAAAGGATTTTACGCTGATCTTGTTATTTTTGCCAAAACTTTTTTTACATGCAAAGAGATACCGTTGTTTTTGATCTGATAGCGAAGGAGTTGAACCGCCAGCGACAAGGAATTGAATTAATTGCATCCGAAAACTTTACCAGTTTACAGGTGATGCAGGCCATGGGGAATGTAATGACGAATAAATATGCCGAAGGATACCCTGGTCGCAGATATTATGGGGGCTGCGAAATTGTCGATCAAACAGAACAATTGGCAATTGACCGTATTAAAACAGTTTTTAATTGCGAGTATGCCAATGTACAACCTCACAGTGGTGCACAAGCAAATGCAGCCGTATTGTTGGCTATTTTAAAGCCAGGAGATGCCATTCTTGGCTTGGACCTTAGCATGGGTGGACATTTAACACATGGCTCTCCGGTAAATTTCAGTGGTAAATTATATGATGCACATTTTTACGGAGTAAAAAAAGAAGACGGCCTGATTGATTATGAAATGCTGGAGCAAAAAGCTCTTGAGATAAAACCTAAATTGATTATCTGCGGAGCATCTGCCTATAGCCGTGATATAGATTATACACGGATTAGAAAAGTGGCAGATCAAATAGGAGCATTTGTAATGGCCGATATTGCACATCCTGCCGGTTTAATTGCTAAAGGTTTATTAAGTTCTCCTTTCGACCATTGTCATATTGTAACTTCTACTACACATAAAACTTTACGCGGACCAAGAGGCGGAATAATATTAATGGGTAAAGATTTCGAAAATCCGTTTGGAGTAAAAGACCCTAAAGGCCATATCCGTAAAATGAGTCATCTATTAGATATGGCCGTTTTCCCGGGCACCCAGGGTGGACCATTAGAGCATATTATTGCTGCAAAAGCCATCGCTTTCGGAGAAATTTTAACGGATGAATTTACCGTTTATGCAAAACAGATTATTTCCAATGCACAAGCCATGGCCCATGCATTTACTAAACGGAATTACGAAATTATCAGTGGAGGAACAGACAATCATTTGATGTTAATTGATTTAAGAAATAAAAATATTACCGGTAAAAAAGCACAGGAAACATTAGACAGGGCTCATATAACGTTGAATAAAAATGCGGTTCCTTACGATGATAAAAGTCCTTTTGTTACTTCCGGAATCCGGGTTGGTGTTCCGGCTATTACCACACGTGGCCTGAAGGAAGAACACATGGATACAATTGTCGACTTGATAGATAAGCTGTTAATGAATATTGATAACGAACAAATAATTTCTCAGGTCGGGAATGATGTAAATTCATTGATGAATGATTTTCCTTTATACCCTGAATTGTAATTCATTTGATTGACAAATTTTTCATTACCGTTTAAAAATAAAACATGATACAACGTATACAGACATTATGGTTATTACTTGCTGCTTTTGCTGCAGCCGTATCATTTAAGTTTCCGGTTTATATAGGAAATAAAATTTCAGCAGAAGGATACAAAGAGTACCTGGAATTAACGTCCACCAGTCATGTAATATTAATCATCATTGCAAGTGTATTGATCATTTCAATCCTTTACCCGGTATTTCTTTTTAAAAAAAGGATGACGCAGTTCTGGTTTACAGTGATAGCTTTTATATTTTCTATTGCAAATGCCTACCTGCTTTATACAAAAACATGGACATTTACCGAAGGTAATTTCTCCTTAGCAGCGATCGCATCAGCGGCGGTTCCCTTTTTTCTTTTGTTAGCCATGCGTGGTGTGTGGAAAGATGAAAAATTGGTTAAAAGCCTGGACAGGCTTCGGTAATTGATGTACAACGAAGATTGACTAGAAGTATTATCGTTTGAACTCTACACTGATTTTGTTCTAAGCGAAGTCAATCAGTGTTAAGCCAGACAATTATTGTGATGCGTATTATTTTCTATTTTCAAACAACTTTATCAATGTACTTGATGTTGATGTTTTCGTTTTCTTTCAACATTAATAATTCGAATGGAGAACTTTTGTTGATCCAAAACCTTTCTACTTTTCAAAAATATATTTACAATCTGATAACTCATTCCACTTTCAGGAAGATTGACCAACATATTAATAAATCTGTCTGGTAATATTAAAGTTCGTGCTTGCATTCGTGACTTTTTTTTATACTCACTTTTAATGCCGACGTATATTTTTTCGGTAACAATAATCCAATCAGGTTTTAATCATGCCGTAGGCATACAATATTGGTAACAACAATCCAATCAAGTTCTAATAATACTATAAGCATACAAAATTGATAACAATACTTCAATCAAGCTATTAATGCTGTAGGTATTCAATATCGGTAACGATCTTTCAATCAGGTTCTAATAATGCCGTAGGCATACAATATTGGTAACAACAATCTTACCTAGTTCCAATAATGCCGTAGGCATGACATATTATTCAGGTTCTTGAAATACATATTTTTCATTGTATTCAATTTCAAATTTTTTCAGAAACAACCTGTATTCCTCTGCAAATGTCACTTTGCGATGATGCTCTTTTTGATTTTTTATATACTGAATAACGTCGGCTACCTGCGATTTTGAATAAGAAAATCCACCATATCCTTCCTGCCATTCAAATCTTGATTTAAGAAATTTTTTTTCGTTAATCCATTTTGATGAATTGGCTTTTATATCCTGCATTAAATCGGAGATGGATTGTGTGGTATGGAAACCAACGAAAATGTGTAAGTGGTCGGATGTTCCGTTGATTGCAAGCATTTTGTGTTTATTGTTTTGCACTATACCGGTTATGTATTTATACAATTCATCTTCCCATATTGGCTGTATCAATGAAGCCCTGAATTTGGGTACAAAAACAAATTGAATAAAAATTTGTGTGTATGTATTTGCCATGTGTAATTTATTTCATCCCTACGGGATTTTTTGTGATTTTTCAATTTTTTCTACCAATATGATGTCCCTACGGGACTCTTTCACCTACCCTCTACAATTTTTATTTCCGCTTCTGTCAGCTCGTAAAGTTGATAAACAATTTCGTTTATTCTGTCCTCGCAATAATCAATCTTGCCTTGTAGTTGCGAAACCTGGGTTGCAAG
>JAYWCV010000102.1:0-6945 GCA_043780275.1 Chitinophagaceae bacterium | reverse complement strand
ATTGTTGCGTGGAGATTCGGTTGTAGAAGGAAATATTTTCGCGGCTAAATTACAGATTGAACCAAGTTCAACTTTCAACGGACAGTGTCATATGGGTGCTAATGTTGTAGAAATGAGTACCAATGAAGCCCAGACAGCAGTCAAATAAATCGTACAAAGAACTATCCAGATATGCCAGTCTTGGCATGCAATTATTCATTTCACTAGCAATAGCCGTATTTTTGGGCTATCAGGCAGACCAGTGGATTGCAATAGGAATTCCGCTTTTAGTATGGCTGATTCCCCTGGTCACTTTAGCATTGATCTTGTATAAAATAATCATAGAAACGTCGAAAAGAAAAAATGATGATGATAAAAAATAAAACCGGTCCCTTTTTCCCAATCACAATATTGTTTCTGATTCTCACCACATTTTTCATCTTCGGGTTCAAATTTTTAACTGAATGGGGTTTTGATATTCGGGTATTGGTTGTTATAAATCTAATGATCTATAGCTTGACATTTGTTTCGTTTTACCTGGCAAAAAAGAGTTTGTCAAACAGTAATCCGCATGCATTTTTTCGTTCGATAATGGGAAGTATGATGATGAAGTTTTTTGTAATTATTATTGCTACAGTAGCATATCTGTTGATCTTTAAATCAACATTTAATAAGCCGTCATTCTTCACCGGTATGGGTTTATATCTGGTCTATCTTTTCCTTGAAGTTTCAATTCTCTATAAATTGATGAACCAGAAAAAAGATGCCTAAGAAAGAAGTTCCAATAAATGAATTACAACATTTTTTACCTGCCGGCACATTTGATACGGTAAATAGGTATCTCCATTTTTACAAGGTTCACCTGACGGTTGCTAAGGAGCGAAAAACTATACTGGGCAATTATAAACATCGTACAGCAAACCGGAATCATCATATCAGCGTAAATGGAAACCTGAATGTCTACGAGTTCCTGGTAACCTTACTACATGAATTAGCTCATTTATTAACGTTCGAGAAGCATGGCAACAAAGTATTGTCACATGGTAAAGAATGGAAATTGTTATATGGTCAGATGCTTACACAGTTTATCAGCAATAAAGTTTTCCCTGTAGATATTGAAGCAGAATTATTAAAGACTTTATCGAATCCGGCGGCAAGCAGTTGTGCAGAAGATGGATTAGTACGGGTTTTTAGAAACTATGATCATGCAAGTTCAAGGTTGATATTGGTTGAAGAATTGCCGGTGAAAGCGATGTTTGTTTTAGATGATGGAAGGATTTTTCAAAAAGGAAATAAACTTCGAAAGCGATTTACATGTACCGAAGTCAATACCGGAAAAAAATACCTGTTTAGTCCCGTGTATAAGGTTTTACAGGTTGTTGATTAGTCGTGTATTGGTATTAGATAGATTATTTTATAGTAATGCCTGTCTTGTAGCGGCATTATTAATACAACTCTTTCAGCATCCATAAACTGCATCCAAAGTGTCCGGTATTTCCCATGGGTTTTGAAAGGTATTCGAAGCCAAATTTGGCATATACATTCAGAGCCTGACTTAATTCAGGCATGCTTTCCAGGTAAATCCGTTTAAAACCATTTTCCATTGCTTTTACAATGCAGTTTTCAATCAGGGTTTTACCTAATCCAATTCCTCTTGCTTCAGGTAAAAGATACATTTTCACCAGTTCACAAGTATCTTCCGGTAGTCCTTCGGTTGGATAAATACCCGCACCACCAACAAGTTTCTCATTCACTTCTGCAATAAAATAGGCGGCATTTTTTGTTTGAAAAACTTCAAATAACGAATCGGTCGTAGTATCATAATAAACAGTTCCCGGATGATTGGCCCCGAATTCGGCCAATGTGTTTCTAACAACAGTAGCTAATAATGGGTTATCTTTTTGTTCAATAGCACGGATGTAAATTTTCTTTGTATTCATAGTTTCATAAAAAGTGAAATTAATAAATAGCTGTTTAAATTAACGATACACAACCTTGATAATTGAATATATTTTCAAACCTTACATTTGCAAACATTGAAGACACATGCAAACAGAAAATAATTTTGAGGAAGGAAGGTTTTTATTAATTAACAAACCAATTGAATGGACTTCATTTGATGTAGTTCGAAAAATCAGACACCTTATAAAAATTAAAAAAGTAGGTCATGCCGGAACGCTGGACCCATTGGCAACCGGACTTCTGATAATTTGTACCGGAAAATATACCAAGAAGATCAATGAATATATGTCGCAGGAAAAAGAATATACGGGTACATTTACCTTAGGTGCAACAACGCCGACCTATGACCTGGAAAGTATTCCGGAAAATGAAAAATCATTCAGCCATTTAACAGAAGATGATATAAAGTTTGCAACCAAAGATTTTATCGGAGAAATAAGCCAGGTTCCTCCCATTCATTCAGCCATTAAAATGGGCGGGGTTCGGGTGTACAAATTGGCGAGAGAAGGGAAAGAAGTAAAAATGGAACCACGTACCGTCACTATTTCCGAATTTGAAATTACCCGGATTGAATTACCCAAAGTTTATTTTCGGGTAGTTTGTACAACCGGAACGTATATCAGAAGTCTGGCATTTGATTTTGGGAATAAAATTGGATGCGGAGCTTATTTAAGTAGTTTGTGCCGGACAAGAATAGGCGAATTTAAACTGGAAGATG
Source organism: Chitinophagaceae bacterium (assembly GCA_043780275.1). Classification (GTDB taxonomy): domain Bacteria; phylum Bacteroidota; class Bacteroidia; order Chitinophagales; family Chitinophagaceae; genus MGR-bin208. The sequence goes on along the minus strand of JAYWCV010000102.1, from coordinate 4,286 downwards.
CAGACAGTATGGAAGATTTTGAAAACAGGATAAACAGAACAGTTTAAAAAGGATAGCCTATGCCTAACTGTAATTGTCCTTGTTTCCAGGTGTCAAATTTCCAGTTGTAAAACCATTTGTGTTGTACTAAAGGATCTGCGCTGGATGGGTTTCTTGCCTGAAAAGCATAATCAAGCCGTATCAGGAAAAAATCAAAATCTATCCGCAATCCCGTACCAATACCCACTGCCAGATCTTTTGTAAAATTGCTGAATTTAAAATCCCCATTTGGGAAATCGGGGTGGGGGCGGAGAAACCAAATATTCCCAATGTCTGTAAATAATGCACTGTTTATTTTTACTCCCGAAATACTGGTAATATAAAAACGGTATTCGGCATTCATCTCAAACTGAATGTCACCAAATCGATCAGGACTAGACGAGAATGGTTTAGAAGTTGATCCTGGACCCAATTTCCTGATTCCCCAAGCCCGCATACTGTTAGGGCCACCGGCAAAATATTGTTTAAAGAATGGAAGGTATTTGCGTTTTTGTGGATCAGTGGTTGATTCAAATTCTATGCCTATTGCAGCAACTGCTCTAAAGGCCAATTCATTTTTTCTAATTTTTTTTGAAGCACTGAATTCGGTATCCAATTTAAAAAAACGGTAAAGATTACTATCCAATGTTTTGTTCCTGATCAATCCGGTAAGCAACCCCGATTGTTCTACATTCATTCTAAATGATGTGGTAAAATTATTTTTAAAGTTGCTGACAAAATAACTTCCAATAGTTGATATAACCAAGCCATCATTAAATATCAATGGTAAGGATGGGTTTAATAAAAAAAGCCTTTTCAAACTGTCCTTTGGTTGCAAATTAGAGAATTCAACATTCGGAATCTTTAAGGAAAAAAGTTTGTTCTTCCATTGCATTTCATATCCCCAGGAAGAGTTAAAAGTGGTCAGGTCAAAAAGATCTCTTCGTTCTGTGCGTGCAGCGTTTATTGAAAGAATTGTTTTTATATTTTCCCTGTATTTTTCCGGTAAGGGAAAAAATTTCGGGATCGTACGTGGGAAAAAGATATTATGGCTGATTACAAATTGCCTGGTTTGTACAAATTGCTGTCCTTTAGAAACATTCAACTCAGTTCCAAATCGGATATTGGTATTGGATTGATTAGAAACCATGCCAAAATTTCGATTTTGCAGACCAAGGTTTAGGCCCAATCCAAAAAGGTTTCCGGCTAGGTAATTAGCGGTATTGATACTTCCTTCCAGGTTTGCAGTAAACGAATATTTTTCGGCAGGTGTTAATCGCAAATTTAAGTCAACTGTGTCTGTATCGTTTCTGGGAATTTGTTCAAAATTTACCAGTCGCCAGGCACCTAAAGCATTAAAACGGTTTATGGTTTTGAAATAATTTCGTTGATTATATAAATCGCCTCTTTTGAAATAAACATTGGTCGGTAAAAAACCAGGTTTAAATAATTGGTGATTGGAAATGATCTTGCTGCCATTTACATCATAAATCTTTTGCGAAATCCCAATAGTGTCTTTACTGAAATCGGGATAAATTGTAATAGCACCAATATAATATTTGGTTAATTTACTACTATCCAACCCTGGCCTAAGCCGAACTTCCACATCCACGGTTGGATTATTTCTGCGCTGTCTTAGTTTTTCTAAAAGTTGAATCTGCTCAAACAAATCGAACGTAGGATTCAAGAGTGAAACATCCAATGTATCCCAAAGACCAATTATTTCATCTCGAGTAAATCGCATGTATCCGTTGTTTCTATAAATGTCAACAAGACGGTCTAATTCTTTTGAAATTACCGGTTGTGAGAAAGCATTATTTTTTTTAACGAATGACTCATGCTTATTTTTAATAGCAAGTGCCTGCAATTCCGGGGTTTTAAAATTAAAACTGATTGAGTCAAATCGGATTAATTTGCCGGGGCTAACATGGAAATTTACAATGGTTCTTAACTGATCTCCTTTTCTATTTTCTTTAACTATTGTCAGGGTATCATATCGGAGACTATCATGGAAATATCCTTCCGATTTCAACAAACTTCGCATAAAGTCAATTGATTTATCTGCATTTTCTGAGTTGTATACAGGCGGTTTTTTCATCACTTGCCAGGAAAGTTTTTCAACTATCCTTACCCGCATGCTATCATCCAACTGATTGTTTAATCGGGATAAAAATGAATTTTTTTCATCGTTTGTAAAATTTCCTTCTAACTTGATATTGGTTTTAAAAACAAATGGGTTGTTTTCCGGATATTGTTTTACGATGGTCGGTAATCTGTAACTTACATCGGTAGTTTTACAGGATGAAAAGCTGAATAGGATGCTGATAGCAATTAGGGCAATCAGATAAAAACAGTATGTTTGAAACTTTTCATGTAACATAATAAAGTAAACGAAGATAAATGCTTAGTAAATCGCAGGTCAAATATATTCAAAGTTTAGGCCAGAAAAAAGTTAGGGATACTGAATCGGTTTTTATAGCCGAAGGGCCCAAGCTTTTGGAAGAGTTGCAAAAATCGGATAAAGCGAACATTGTAAAAATCTTTGCACTTCGTCATTGGATCGATAAAAATAATTTGGATAATGGAAAGCATGAAATTGTTGAAATTACAGAACCCGAACTTTCAAAAATCTCTACTTTAAAAACGCCCAACGAAGTAATTGCAATTGTAAAAAATCCGAAAATTGATTTTTATCCAGATTTAACGGGTAAGCTTACCATAGCATTGGATGCCATCAGAGATCCCGGGAACCTTGGTACCATCATTCGCACAGCCGATTGGTTCGGTGTACGCAATATCATTTGCAGTAAGGATTGCGCAGATTGCTTCAACAGCAAAGTTGTTCAGTCAACCATGGGAAGTATAATACGGATAAATATCATTTACGACGATCTGGAAACCCGATTTAAAAAATATCCCGGTATGCATATCTATGCAACCTGCCTTGAAGGTACAGATGTAAGGGCCATGAATAAATTGAAAGAAGGAATCATTGTGATAGGAAATGAATCAAATGGAGTCAGTTCGAAAATGGAGAAACTGATAACCGGAAAAATTACCATACCCCGTATAGGCAAAGCGGAATCATTAAATGCCGCAGTTGCAACAGCCATCATCCTTTCACATTTGTCGTAAAAACCTATCTGAAGTGAATTGCTTTTACAGGTTGAATTTTTTTTACAATAAAGGAAGGGATTGTTAAAACCAAAAAGCAAATGACCAAAGTGGACAAACAAACAATTCCAACCTGCCACCAGATAATTTTTACAGCAGCCGTACTCATATAATAGGCATCTTCGGAGAGTTGTATAAAGCCGGTGGTTTTTTGTAAAAAAAGTATCCCAAATGAAAGCAGGGCACCGGTTATAATGCCGGTTAAGGTAATGTATACCGAATGCTGTAAAAATATTTTTTGAACCGTCCAGTCATTGGCACCAACGGCTTTCAGGATGCCGATCATTTTAACCCTTTCCAAAACCAGGATGATGAGACAGGTAATCAGGTTGATGACTGCAACGATGATCATAAAAGCGATCAACAGGTTTCTGGTTGTATCCTGCATGTTCAGCCAATCAAAAATGTTTGGATAAATATCCTTGATTGTTTTAGTATTCCAGACCATTGGAAACGTATCTGATTCATGAATTTGTAAAGCCACGTCTTCCATATTCTTATGGTCGGTTAAGAAAATTTCATAACCACCTATTTCTGTATTCTTCCAGTCATTTAGTCTTTGTATTAAATGCATATCGCCGATGGCAAATGACTTATCATATTCTTCAATACCGGTTTTATAGATTCCAACTATTTCAAGTTTGTCAGGTCGCAAAGATCCATCCGATCGGATAAAATAAATTAATAAGCGGTCATGCAGTTTCAGTTGAAGCAGTTTGGCAGTTTTTGTTGAAAGGATAATTTCCCGGCTATATGTACTGTCATTAAATTTTATCCAGCGGCCTTCCTGCATAAACGGGCTGAAATGAACCGGGTCATAGGTTTTGTCCAACCCTTTTATTAATACTCCTTCAATTTCTGTATTCGTTTTTAGAATAGCATATTTAGTAGCATATGGATGAATGCTTTTTACGGCTGGATTTGATTTGATGAAATTAAATACACGGTCATCTTTTTCAATCGCCACCTCTTCGGCAATTGCCGATTTCTGAGGTTGTTTATGTTGTACGCGGATATGACCCCAAAAACTGAAAACTTTCTGACTGACCGTTTCCTGGAAACCATTTACAAAGGATAAAGTGATGATCATAACT
>JAYWCV010000101.1:0-31551 GCA_043780275.1 Chitinophagaceae bacterium | reverse complement strand
TCAGTAAATTAATTATGCTGATGATGACAATGAGTGATAATACGGCCAGTTTATGGTTACAAAGTCTTGCCGGTGGTGGATTAAGAATAAATGAAATGTTGGACAGTATTGGATTTAAAAATACCCGGATCAACTCCAGAACTAAGGGAAGAGAAGAAAATAGAACAATGTATGGATGGGGACAAACATCGCCACATGAAATGGCCAGCTTGATGGAGAAAATTTATAATAAAGAAATAATGAATGAGGGTGCCAGCGAGCGGATGTTGCGAAGCTTGAAAAGAAATTACTGGGATTCGGAATCCTTATCACAAATTCCACCAACCGTCAATGTTTTCTCCAAAAATGGAGCCGTTAACAGATCCCGAAGTGAAGTAGTACTTGTAAATTCGCCACATGGCGATTATGTTTTTTGTGTGATAACAAAAAATCAGGAAGATCAAAGCTGGGAAAGAAATAATGAAGCATGGGAATTGATCCGTAAAATATCTTTAACCATCTGGCGTCACCAGGAAAAAAAATCAGGTTGGCAGCCCAATACAAAGGACCCCAAAAAGTGGTTTTAGTTATTTCAATAACTGATAACAAAGCAAACTCATCAGATAAGCCAATCCGGTCATGTAAACCAGTTGAATAATTGGCCACTTCCAGGTGCGGGTTTCACGATAAACAACAGCCAGTGTACTCATGCACTGCATGGCAAATGCATAAAACATCATCAGTGAAATACCGGTGGCCAGATCAAATCGTGGCTGACCATTTGGTCTGACAGAAGCTTTCATTTTTTCTCTTAGCAATAAAGCACCTTCATCATTATCGCCAACACTGTATAGGGTTGCCATAGTTCCAACAAATACTTCGCGGGCAGCAAAAGAGGTTATTAATGCAATACCTATTTTCCAATCGTAACCCAATGGAGCAATGGCGGGTTCAATCGTTTTTCCTAAAATTCCGGCAAAAGAATTTTCGAGTTTTGCGGTATGATACTCTTTATCTAGTTTATCCAAATCAGCACCAGGGGTACTTTTCAACAATGCATACTTATTTGAAATAAGCTGCATTTTTTTAGGAGGACCATAAGAACTAAGACCCCAAAGAATCAAACTGATGATCATGATTATTTTTCCGGCATCCATCACAAAAATGCGGGCCTTATTAATCATGGTTTGCAAAATATTGTTCCAACGTGGACCACGATAAACAGGAAGTTCAAGCAAAAAGAAACTTCTTTCATTGATATGGATAAACCATTTTGCAATATAAGAAACCAATAGTGCCATGAACAATCCAATCATATACATGCCCATCATAACAAGCCCCTGCAAATTCAGAAATCCGAATAAATAATTATTGGGAATTACTAAACCAATGATGATGGTATATACCGGTAATCTTGCCGAGCAACTCATCAGTGGCGTAATGAGTATGGTTAGTAATCGTTCTTTACGGTTATCAATATTCCTTGCACTCATGATAGCTGGTACTGCACAGGCAAAGCCGCTGATCATGGGCATTACACTTTTTCCATTGAGGCCTACCGTTCGCATCAGACGATCGGACAGAAAGCTTATTCGAGACATATAGCCCGTATCCTCCAGGATAGAAATCAATCCAAAAAGAATCATGATTTGTGGTACAAAAATGAGGATGCCACTTAATCCGGCTATGACGCCATTGATCAATAAATCACTGAAGGCATTATCAGGCAAAAGGTTATTTAGGTTCGAGCTGATATTGGCAAACCCCTGTTCAATCCAAAACATAGGAAACTGTGCCAACCAAAACACACTTTGAAAAAGTAAAAACAAAACGGAAAAAAGAACCAGGTAACCCCAAACCCTGTGCAGTAAAAGGTTATCGAGTTTTTCTGTAAATAAAGCTTTTTGAAGTGGGTCAGGTAGAACCACTGTTTTAGAAATCAGTTTGTCGATATGTTTATATCGAAGTACTATTTCTTCAGCCTGAGTTTTAGTAGGATTAAATTTAGTTTTCGTTTCAATCTCATCAATTCGTTCGTTTAATTCTTTACTCAGATCCAGATTCTTATGGTTAATAAGATAATGAATGGCGGTATAATCTTCTAAATCATCATCCGGAAACAAATTCTTAATTTCTGCAATCGGTTCAGAAGCCAATGATTCATTATCGATAAAATCGCGGGTTGGAACCTTTTCCAAATTATTCGCAGTGAGTGCTATAATTTTTTTTAATTCTGATATCCCTTTGTTTTTTCTTGGATTAACAACCACAATGGGTAAGCCTAATTCTATTTCCAGTTTAGCAATATCAATTAGGATACCCTTCTTTTTGGCCAGATCCATCATGGTTAGTGCAAGAATAACCGGTCTTTTCAAATCAATGATCTGTGTACAAAAAAGTAGGTTTCTTTTTAAATTACTTGCATCGGCAACTAGTACAACCATATCGGCTTTCAGTTCCGTATCCTTATCCATCAAAACCCGGTAACTCACCCATTCATCCAGTCGACTGGGATATAAACTGTAGGTTCCCGGAAGGTCAATCATATGTCCGGTAAGGTTTTCTGAGATATTAGCAATCCCTGTTTTTTTTTCTACGGTAACCCCCGGAAAATTACCAACCTGTTGATTAAGTCCGGTTAGTATATTAAATATAGAGCTCTTGCCACTATTGGGATTTCCTACTAATGCAATATGTATGTTTTTTTTCTGCATGCTGCTGAAGAGGGAGCAAAAGTAAATTTATGCGTTGATTATCATTTACGAATTACGATCAATAAGTATCGACAAACGCAATTTATCAATTATCAAAATATGTTAATATATCCCTTCGGTTACTATCAAAGATAAATCTAAAACTATCTATCAATACCTTTGCCACACAAAACACAAAAACACATGACGATGAATGGTATGTTACGATCTTTTTTATTGCTTTTAATTTCAAGCAGTATATTTTTTAGTTGCTCGGTTCAAAAGAAAATAGCAAAGGATGACCAGGGACTGATTAATAATATTAAAAGTCATGTAAGTTATTTGGCAGACGATAAACTGGAGGGAAGAAGAACCGGTACAGCTGGCGAGCAGTTAGCCATCAAATATATCAGCAATGAATTTGAAAAAGCAGGACTGGAACCAAAAGGAAGCAACGGATATTATCAGGCCTTTCCTGTGTATGATGGTAAACAAGTCAATGCAACAAGTTTTTTCAGTATCAATGACCATCCATTAATATTAAATACAGAATTCTTTCCATTAATATTTAGCGATAACCAGCAAATGAATGCATTGCCAGCAATTTCATTGCATGAATATGCTATGCCCTGGTTTGTTGATCTGGCGGATGTGTTGACGGAAAACAAAGAAAACCCTCATTTCGATTTGACAGAGTATTTAAAAACAAAAATCAATCAATATATAAGTAAGGGTGCTTCTGCACTAATTCTATATAGTACGTCATTGATGGATGATAAATTGACATTTGACGGAAAAGATAAAACGCCTCCGGTTTCAATTCCGGTAATATATATAAGCAAGGAAGCTGCAAAAAAATATCTTAGTGACAAACATGCGTCAATCGATATTCATTTTAAAATAGAGATTGGAGAAAAGAACCGAACCGGTAATAATGTAGTCGGGTTTATTGATAACGGTTCGGCAACAACGATTATCTTGGGTGCACATTTTGATCACCTGGGTTATGGTGAAGATGGAAACTCCATGTTTCGTACCGGAGAAAAACTGATTCATAATGGTGCAGATGATAATGCCAGCGGTACAGCGGCTTTGATTGAATTATCTAAAGCATTAAAAAAATCAAAGAATAGAAATCATAATTATCTTTTCATTGCTTTTTCAGGAGAAGAGCTTGGGTTATTCGGTTCAAAATATTTTGTTGAAAATCCAACCATCGACCTAAGTTCTGTAAACTGTATGATCAATATGGATATGGTGGGAAGGATGAACGACAGCACTAAAAGGATAACTATTGGTGGTATTGGCACTTCACCAACATGGGGTACTGTGGTTAATATAAATCAGCAAACTCCTTTTAAAATAAAAGTGGACTCAAGTGGAACGGGCCCAAGTGACCATGCTACATTTTACCGAAAAAATATTCCGGTGCTTTTCTTTTTTACCGGACTGCATACTGACTATCATAAACCAACCGATGATTTTGAGAAGATCAATTATGAAGGAGAAAAGAATATCATTAAGTTTATCGAAACGGTAATAAATAATCTAGACAAAGAAAAAAACAAATTGGTCTTTACTCCAACCCGTGAAGTACAAACAAGTACTACAGCGAGATTCAGTGTAAGTATGGGCATCATGCCCGATTATACTTTTTCCGGTAACGGCGTAAAAGTAGATGGCGTAACGGTAGGAAGGGCTGCACAAAAAGCCGGAATTCAAGTGGGAGATATTGTCATTCAATTAGGCAATCATATCATTTCTTCCATGGAAGCCTATATGCAAACTCTGGGTAAATTTAAAAAAGGCGATAAGACGCAGGTGAAATTCAAACGCGGAGAAACCCTGATGGAAACAGCTATTGAATTTTAAAAAAAGATTTAATTTTTCAACAAGGATTTTAAAAAATAAACTTGAAATTTACTTTAGATTATAAAGACCTTGCCAACGAATTTTTTAACGAAACCCGTTTGCTGGGGGTGATGGTGCCGATAAAAGATTATCAGCTATGCCTGCATTTGAATAATTTATTGGGAATGGATTTCCGGATTAACAATGAACTGGAGATTCAGATGAATAAGAAAGGAAGGAGTTACTTTTTTGCCGTGTATGAATACAACGAGCCGCTGAAATCTCTTTCACATTATGTGTATAATAATCAGTTCGACGGGGAATATCTTTTACCCGAATTCAAACACCTTGATTTTATCTGGTTATTAAAAGGTGATATAGTCAGCGATGAAGCATTGAATTTGTTGGTAAATACAATTCGGGGAATCAATTCGGTGCAACTGGTTGTGGAACTTACCAATGAAAAAATAAAACATAAGGAGCATTTGATTTTTTAGAATTTTCCATCCATTTTTTACACTAAATTTTAAAATATGTGGACCGAAGAAAATAATAAACTGCACCGTCAATTTAAATTTAAAAACTTCAGCGAAGCTTTTGCTTTTATGACGAGGGTAGCCATGGAAGCAGAAAAAATGGACCACCATCCGTTATGGACCAATGTTTATAACCAGGTTGATATCTGGTTGAATACGCACAGTGCTGGCGACTTGGTAACCGAAAAGGATTTTGCATTAGCCAAAAAAATCGATTTACTTTTTAATTAATCATGATAAAGCTATCTACGATTTTAATGGTTCGCCCTGTCGCTTTTGGTTTCAATGCAGAGACTGCAAAAAATAATTTTTTTCAATCCAATCCTTCCGGACAATCCAAAGAATCAATTCAGCAAAATGCATTGAACGAGTTTGATGCCATGGTTGCTGTTTTACAAAAAAACGGAATGGAAGTAATGGTGATTCAAGACAGCAATGAGCCGATGAAGCCAGATGCCATCTTTCCAAACAATTGGTTTTGTTCATTGAAACAGGGAACGCTATGTGTGTTTCCAATGTATGCAAAAAGCCGGCGGGAAGAAAAAAGAGATGATATAATAAACCTGCTTACTGAAAAATACAGCATTACCGACTTTCAGGACTGGAGCGAATTTGAAGCAGAAGGAAGATTTCTGGAAGGAACAGGAAGTATGCTGATTGATCAGCAAAATAAAATCATCTATGCCTGTTTATCTGAAAGAACAGAAGCATCCGTGTTGGAAAAATTTGCAAACCGAAACGGATTCAATGCTTTTACATTTACCGCAACAGATAAGGAAGGCCGGAAAATATATCATACTAATGTAATGATGTGCCTTGCTGAGAAGTTCAGCATACTCTGTGAAGAAGCCATAGAAGACGAAACGGAAAAAATTGCACTCAAACAATTGCTGCTTACTACCGGGAAAAAAATTATTTCCATCAGCAGGGAACAGGTTGCTGCTTTTGCCGGCAATATGCTGGAGCTTTATAACCGCAACGGAGAAAGTATATTGGTGATGAGTAAAACAGCATTTGATAGCCTGAATGCAGATCAAATATTGGAAATTGAAAAATTTTCAAAGCCACTACCCATTGCCGTGCCAACTATCGAGCAGGTGGAGGGTGGCAGCGTTCGATGTATGATGGCTGAAATATTTCTCTGGCAGAAATAAAAAACCGCCTCAAATATTTTTGAGACGGCCTCTTCAATTTTATAAAACTAGTTGTCTACTTTCTTATTCAAAGGCGCACCAACGGCAATTTCGCATCGATGACCGGGCTGACCATGTGCAGGATTCAAACCAGCGGCTACTTTGGTGTCTGTATTAAGATTGGGCTTATATTCAAGGGGTGAAGAAACAGGATAATTAATGGCTGGTTCGGTACTGCTTTTTGCAGCCGGTACAGCAGTTAAAGGAGCACCTACAGAAATATCGCAGCGATGGCCGGGCTGACCATGTGCCGGATTTAAACCTTGCTTAACAATAGTTGTTGTTTGTGGCACACTACTTTGAATAGGTGCAGTAGTTATAGTTGGTTCTGATGTTTTTTTGGCTACAAATTTATCCGGAATAATTTCTCCTACGCCAATTTCACAAACATGGCCGGGCTGACCATGTGCCGGATTAATCTTTCCGCTTTTAATTTCTGTTGATGCAACTTTATTTACGGGAGTTTCTGCAACGGGCAATACTTGTTTGGAATTAGTATCAAAACTGGTTTGTGGTTGAGGCAATGTTGCCGTTTCATTTTTTTCAACGTTCGTATCGTCTGATGCATTACTGCCACAGGAAATCAGTCCTGAAATAAAAACCATCGATGCAAGCTTGATAATATTGTTCATAAAAGTTTAATTGAGTTAAGCAAAATACTTAAGATAATTGGTTAATACAAGGCTTGTTTATAGATAGAGATAACAAAGACTAAAATAAATTATAGTATCGAACTTACTATAGAATGATTAACGAAAACCTTTTTCCAGGTAATAAACGTTGTAATTGCCTGTTTCTTCGGGGACGGCAAAATCAAAATGACTATCGGGCCGGAAATTATTTTTCATTAAAACGTTCAGCGATCTTTTGTTGGCAGCTTTTGTCCATGCAGTAATTCTTTGCAAACACATTTCTTCGAATCCAAAAAGAATGACAGAAGCAATTGCTTCCTGCATAAATCCCCTGCCCTGAAAACAGGGCAACAATTCGAAACCGATTTCAGCCTGATTTTTTTCTGCAGAAAAATTAAACAGGCTGATGGTTCCCAGAAATGTTTTTTCGTTTTTCAACTCAATAACCCAATACAGGCATTCGCTGTTGTCAATTTTTTTCAGCGTTATTTCTATAAACTGTTTGGCTTCTTCTGTTGTAATTGATTGGGGCCGGTCAATAAATTCATTGACGCTGTTATCAGATCGAAGTGCAGTAATATCCGGTGTGTCATCTTCCTGCAAAATTCTTAATAACAACTGCTTTGTTGTTATTGCCGGAAATGGAGTAAAGAGGAGTTTTTGCATTTGTAAAATAAATAATTAATTCTTTTAGTTTGTTCCCAATCCCTGAACTTCTTTTTTTAGAATTTCTTCAAAAGCCGGGTCACCGGGATAAGGCATTTGGATATTGATAATTTTTCCATCGGGACCAATTAATAGAAATCTTGGAATGGTTTCGATGCCGTATGCTTTTCCAAAAACATTTTTATCGTTTGCGATCAATTGAAGTACACGGGGCGACTTTTCATTGGCGTCATTTTTCCAGTTAAATTTATTGTCATCAATAGATAGTGCTACAAACGCAAGGTTGGGATTTGTGTAAAATTCGGCCAACCGTTCAAAGTTGGGAGACTGTACCTTACATGGCATACACCAGGTAGCCCATACATCAACCACTACATACCGGCCATTAAAATCTTTCAAAGAAAAACTGTCTTTGTTTAATGCAGTGGTTTGAAAATCGGGAGCAATTTTACCCCGGCTTAAACTGTTTATCAAATAATGTTGCGCTACTAATTGCTGCTGCATTTTTACCTGTGAAAGAGTGGGAATATAAACGGTGAGCAACGCTTCCCTCGTTACACTATCCCTTGTTCTTCCGATGGCTTCTTTTATTCGGTTGAATATAAGATGATCTCTGACTGCTCCTTTGGGCAGCACATTGCATGTTTTGGCTAAATATGCTGTATCGCTGAATGAGCCGAGCTTATAAGTTTGCTCGTAGTAATCTTTTATAAAATCGCGATATTTAGAAAAATGCATCAAACTGCTGTCGTTATTATTTACCATATTTCTGATTTCGTCTATACTTTCAGGGAAACTCAATTTTTCATTTGGATGATAAACCCTGAACCACTGTGTAAATTTTAAATCAAGGAGACTGATGTACCGGAGTGTGGACAATTTTTTTTGTAGTAAAATAAAATCGGCCGATGGTTTCAGGTTATCAGCAGTTTTAAATTCATCTATTTTTTCCATTTCTTTTTTCCAATGTTGCTTTAATTCTTTTGCAAAAGCAGTTGGCTTCATTTCATAGCCAAAGTTTTCTAGAAAATAAAGTTGAAAATTATTACTGCCGGCGCCTGATTTGATAAATTCATTTTCCGGTAAACGATTACCAGCAATTGTAACCTTTGAGCTTTTCCCATCAGTCTTCAGGTTTAAATAAATACTATCACCACTGCCAAAGAAAATTTTATACGGCGCCATATTACCAGCCATAAAATAGTATTCCGCAGGCATTATTGTTTTAGTGGTAATTAAATGGAAACTATTTTTTTCTACCGGAACTTCAAGCACTGTATCCATTAATGGTTCTGCAATCAAATAAGCCATCTGAATATTTTCTTTGCTTTCAATGATACCACCGATAACTGTACGATTATGTGCCGGAATCTGTACCGGCTTATTGATATACAAGAAAAAAGCAGTAAATAAAATGACCGGCACAAATAAATATGCCAAACGTGAAAGAGGTTTGAAGAAAGCCCTTTTTAAGGTTTTTCGTTGGTACCATTGATATCCCAGCCATAAGGCTAAAATCATCCAGGCAATACTCAGCCATTCATAATACAATAAAAAATTTCCAGCAGTACTTCCTTCAACATTGCGTACCGTTAAGCCCGGTGTTGCATAAGGCCACCAAAGTGCTTTTCCAAATCCTGTAACAATAGCTCCGGTAATAGTAGCAGCTAATCCAATACTGAATGGCCAGAGAAATCCACTGATGACAACGGAAAATAAAAACTGGATTCCCAAAATACCCAATCCTGAAATCAATAAACGAAAACTTAATCCAAAAATAAATTCAAAGGGAATGGCGTTTTTTGAAAACCCCGAAGAGCCTTTAGCCAGCATAATAATTGTACCGCTTACTAAACTAAAAAGGATTAATGCCAGTAAGCATAAATAAGCAATAATAACCGCCATAGTAAATTTTCCCAAATAAAGCGATGCCCTGGAAATGGGTTGTGTTTCTATCAGTTTCCATCCACCACCAACATGTTCCATTTGTGTAAGCCTGATGACAACCAATGTAAGAAAAATGGGAAAAAAGAAACGGCCAAATCCCATAAAACAATTCGTCATTAATTCTTTCCATGGATTTGCTGTATTTACAGAAGTGATGCCACTATCGCTTTGCAATAATCCGGCAAGTGTAAAAATAGCGGGGATAAAAGCAGCCATGATCAGCGTAAGCCAAAACATACCCGAACCTTTTAGCTTTAGCCATTCTGCGCTGAAGACTTTTTTATAATCAGAAAAAAATTGCATAATAATTAATTTGAAGTCATTTTAATAAACCACTCTTCCAGGCCTTCATTTAACCGGATGCTTTTTACCGGTACATTATCCTGCACCAATTGTTGGTTGATGCGGCTTACTTCATCGGCATCCTGTAACTGAAAAATAAATTCATGATTTTTTGTAATGGTAGCCTGCGGAAATTTTGTCATTACCAGGTCCTTCCATTCAAAAGGATCGGCAACACCGAAAGTTACCTGTTTTCCGTGCCCGGCATTTTGTTGTAAGTCTGTCATGGATCCTTGAAACAGTAATTTTCCTTTGTGAATGATGCCAACATGTGTACAGGTTTTTTCCACTTCATTCAGCAAATGACTGGAAATAAAAATTGTTTTTCCATGATCACGGTTGAGACGAATCAACAGTTCCCTGATTTCAATGATACCGGCCGGATCCAAGCCGTTAGCCGGTTCATCCAGTATCAATAAAGAAGGTTCGGGTAATAAGGCTAATGCTATTCCAAGCCGTTGCTTCATACCAAGTGAATACTCTTTTACTTTTCGCCGGGCATCATTTTGAAGGCTCACGATTTTCAAAACGTCATCAATTCGCTTTTCATCCATATTTCGCAGCCGTGTAATCAGCTTTAAATTATCTCTTCCGCTCAGGTGTAAATAAAGGGAAGGTGTTTCAATCAGGGTTCCCATGCTAGTAAAAACACCGGGAATATTTTTCTTTAATGAGCTGCCCTGAATAAAAATATTATCCGGATCGTTTTCCAGCATGCCGGTCAGCAACCGTATTGTGGTGGTTTTGCCGGCACCGTTGGGCCCAAGAAATCCAAAGATGCTTCCTTCAGGAACATGAAGTCCTACATCGTTGACCACTTTTTTTCCCCGACTGAAAATATAATTCAGGTTTGTAGTTTCAATGGCGTAATTGTTTTTTTCAATCATATCAACATTTTATAGTGCTGTAAGATATTAAAGAAAAAAGCATATTTATCAATTAGATGTTTCAATGTTGTAATCAGTTTGTAAACCGGTTAAACCTTTTTTTTACTCTGTAATTTTTGGAGAATAAAATGGGCAGTGTCTTGGCGGGGTTTTCGCTTCAACTGTTTTATTTTAAGAGAACCACACAATAAACCCCGCGCCAGGAACGTATTTACAGTATCGGCTGGGTATTTTAACATAAAGCGTTGAAATTTGAGGCAACCTTCGGAAATTCAAAAAGAGTTATATAAATTATTAAGACAAATATTTATAGCAATTATTATTTAATCAAAAGAATTCCTCGACAGCTAGCTGCGGGGTAATTCATTGCCTTTGAAGGCGGCCCATTTACCGAAACAGTGATAGAACATAGTATTGCCCTTGCAAAATCCATTCAGTCTGAAATTGGTTTGGTATATGTGGCGGATGCCTCAGGTTTTATAGGTGAGGGTGGTTATACTACTCAAAACTAATTACAAGATTCACATAAGGAGGCTATGGAATTATTCACGAGACTAAAATCAGAATTTGATATTCAGCAAAGTTGGACGTTTAAAGAAGATGGTAAACCTGCTGCAAAAATTGTAGAAACGGCCAATGAATGGAAAGCTGATTATATTGTGGTGGGTATACTCATGGAAGAACCGGACTATCTCATTTACTAATGAGCAGCGTGGCAGAGCATGTAATACGACAGAGTAAAATACCAGTATTGGTTAATACAGCAGAACATAAAGTAAGCATAATGGCACATGGAGAAAAACATTTAACAAGTTCAGCCCTTATTAAAGACATTGTAATTGGTATGGCAGATGGACTTACAGTTCCTTTTGCTTTAGCAGCAGGATTGAGTGGTGCTGTTGCTGACAATCACATAGTAATTACAGCAGGACTTGCAGAAATTATTGCCGGCAGTATTGCAATGGGCTTAGGCGGGTACTTGGCAGGGCAAACGGAATCTGACCATTATAAATCTGAATTAGCTAAAGAATATGCAGAAGTAGAACGTATCCCTGAAAAGGAAAAAGAAGAAGTGAAGGAGATATTTGAAGAATATGGATTTAGTGAAACCTCTCAAAATTTGTTGGCTGATGAATTGGCAAAAGACAAAGACAAGTGGGTAAAATTTATGATGAAATATGAATTGGCTTTGGATGAACCTGACCCTAAAAGAGCCACCAGAAGCGCATTGAATATTGGGCTTTCATACATTGTTGGCGGGTTTATTCCCTTAATTCCATATTTTTTTACTGCTCACCCACATGAGGGTTTAAAAATATCAGCAATCATTACACTTATTTGCTTATTTATTTTTGGAGGGTTTAAAAGTAAATTTACAGGACAGCCTATTTTGAAGGGGGCAATAAAAGTAGCTGTCATTGGAGCTATCGCAGCAAGTGCGGCATTTGGAATTGCAAAACTAATTGGAGCATAATTTAAAAAATAAAAACAATGGAAGCTAAAAGCATTTTTAAAAACGTAAATAAACATCATAAAACATCACTAAGCCGCTCACAGCGTTTTGCCTCCTGGATAACCGGAAGGATTGGTACGATAACTTTTTTTTATATCATTTTTTCATGGACAGCAATCTGGTTATTATGGAATTTGATGGCTCCTAAAAGTATGCAGTTTGACCCGGCTCCTGATTTTTTAATGTGGTTATTTTTATCTAACATGGTACAGATATTCTTAATGCCGCTAATCATGATCAGCCAAAACATGCAGGGCAAACATGCGGAAATATTAGCCGATAATGATTTTGAAGTAAATAAACAGGCAGAACAGGAAATAAAAGAATTGAGACAAAAATTAGATTATTTAACCGATTTGATTGAAAAAAGATTACCATCTGTGAACTGACCCTCATGCATGAAAAATTTAAAATAAAAGCTGTTGAAAAAGAAAAAAAGAACTGTTGGGTTTACTATCATTGTAATAGCCGGCATAGCAGCAATTGCAGCATTATATTTAATTGTAAAAACATAATTAACCAATATGAACAATCAACCTGGTAATGCCAATCAATTATTTTGGAGTTTAAAAAGCCAGGATGTTTTGCTGTCACTGCAATCATCCGAAAATGGTTTGAAGGATGAAGATGCAATGAAAAGGCTTAATGAATATGGGCCAAACACTTTTAAAAAATCTTCTAAAGTTTCAGCACTTTTATTGTTTTTATTACAGTTTAAAAGTCCGCTTACCATACTGCTGATAATGGCGGCCATACTATCAATGGTATTAGGTGATAACACGGATGCTATCATCATTTTCATTATAATATTTGTTAGCAGCGTATTGGGTTTTTGGCAGGAAAAAGGAGCAGCCAATGCGGTGGCGCAATTATTAAAGATGGTACAGATTAAATGTACTGTGTTGAGAAATGCCGTAAGTAAAGATATACCCGTAGAAGAAGTTGTCCCCGGCGATATAGTACTGTTAACAGCAGGTAATGTGGTACCCGGGGATGGCCTTATTATTGAATCGAAGGAATTATATACGGATGAAGCCGCTTTTACCGGCGAAACATTTCCAGTAGAAAAAAATGCAGGCATTGTAAACGCCGATGCCACACTGGCACAGCGAAGCAATGCTGTTTTTATGGGTTCGCATGTAATAAGCGGTACAGCAAAATTGCTGGTGATAAATACGGGAAAACAAACAGAGTTTGGAAAAATATCGGCCCGCCTTCTTTCCAAAACACCGGAAACCGATTTTGAAAAAGGCATCCGCCGCTTTGGTTACATGCTGATGGAAATTACATTAATACTTGTAGTCATCATATTTGCGGTAAATGTTTTATTACATAAACCTGTGCTGGATTCTTTTTTATTTTCATTGGCTTTAGCAGTAGGGTTAACGCCGCAACTGTTACCTGCCATCATTACCATCAATCTTTCTAAAGGAGCGGCAAACATGGCCAAACTTCAGGTAATTGTAAAGCGGTTGTCTTCCATTGAAAATTTTGGAAGCATGAATATTTTATGCTCCGATAAAACGGGCACCATTACTGCCGGAAAGGTAAACGTTAAAGCAGCTTTGGATATTGATGGGCAACCTTCTGATAAAACAATGTATTATGCCTGGTTAAATGCTTCCCTGCAAAAGGGCTTTCATAACCCGATTGATGAAGCTATTTGTAATAGTTATGATGGGAAGAAACCGACAGGGCAAGTGCAAACAGAAATTCCTTATGATTTTATCCGTAAGCGGCTCACCATTCAGGTGGCGATTGATGATAAAATGATGGCCATCACAAAAGGTGCCTTTAATAATATTTTGGAAGTATGTAGTTTTGCAGAAAACAATAATGGTGAAATAATTCCTCTAACTACAATAAGGGACAAAATTATCAACCAATATGAAACACTAAGTGCCAATGGATACCGAACTTTAGGTGTTGCTTATAAAAATACCAGTCAACAAGATTTTACCCGGCAAGATGAAACGGAAATGACGTTTGCTGGTTTTATTACTTTATATGACCCGCCCAAAAAAGAAGCAAAGCAAACCATTGATAGTTTACGCAAAGCAGGTGTATCATTAAAAATCATAACCGGGGATAATGCCCTTGTAGCCAAAAGCCTTGCCCTACAAATAGGGATGAATGAAGCCGTCATAATCACCGGTGCACAGATAAGGCAAATGAGTGATGCAGCTTTTATGCAGCAGGCACAAACAGCACATATTTTTGCTGAGGTAGAACCAAACCAAAAAGAAAGAATCATACTTGCTTTAAAAAAAGCAGGTAATGTGGTTGGTTTTATGGGTGATGGAATAAATGATGCTCCTGCTTTGCATGCTGCAGATGTGGGCATATCAGTAGATACGGCTGTAGATGTAGCCAAAGAAGCCGCAGACATAGTATTGCTTAACCAGGATTTACAAGTATTGGAAGCAGGTATTTTAGAAGGAAGAAAAACTTTTGCCAATACCATGAAGTATGTGTTTATGGCTACCAGCGCCAATTTTGGTAATATGTTCAGTATGGCAGGTGCCTCTTTATTCCTGCCGTTTCTTCCTTTGTTACCAAAACAAATTTTATTAACAAACCTCTTGACCGATTTTCCCGGAATGGCTATTGCCAGTGACCGTGTAGATGACATAAGCGTAGCAACCCCACACAGGTGGGATATGCGTTTTATTAAACGGTTTATGATTGTGTTTGGCCTTATCAGTTCAGTATTTGATTATTTAACTTTTGGGGTTTTGATATATTATTTAAAAGCCGATGAAAGGTTATTTCAAACCGGTTGGTTTTTAGAATCGGTAATTTCCGCTACGTTAATTGTATTGGTAGTAAGGACAAGGCTGCCGTTTTTCAAAAGCCTTCCAGGAAAATACCTGACCATTGCAACCTTGCTGGTAGTAGCTTTTGTATTGATTATGCCATTTACGCCAATTGCTCCAATATTTGGTTTTGTAAAAATACCTTTGGTATTTTATGGATGGATGGTATTAATAGTTGGCTGTTATATTGTAACTGCAGAGATGGCTAAAAAATGGTTCTATAAACGATTAATGCCACATTAAGAGATTTGAATATACCTGCATTTTGGGTCTTGTAATTCACCCGTGGCATAACCCAATGCCCACCATTGTTTCATTTGTTCAGGGTCAAAAATAAGTGAGTTGGATGTAAGGTCTTGCGGCGGATGGTAAAAATTAAGTTTTACTTTTTTATTCAACCCTTCTAACCGGCCAATGGTAAGGTCGTCCATGGCAATTTGGTTCAGCATAAAATCAAAAACCCTTGCTGTAACATCCAATGCATTTCGTAAAGCTTTTTGCTTTTTAAGGCTTTTGTCTGTTTTTAATACAATAATATCAATATCAGTAGCACCTTTTTGTATGGCATGGTATATCGGAACAATATCTCCCATTCCACCATCAGCATATTCATAACCATTTTTAGTAACTAAGCTCATAAATGGCACTAAAGAAGTGGAAGCCCATATCCAGTCACAAAAATCATCATAGCTGCAATCCTTAGCAGCCTTGTATTCAACTGTCATTGTGCTTAAATTAGACACTGTAACAATTACTTCGCCTGTTAATGATTGTATACGTTCATAATCAGTTTGTGTAATAGTATCTCTTATCAGGAGTCGCAGGTTTTCACTTTCTCCAAAGGTCTTTTTCCTTTTTAAAAACATTTTTATAATTCCTAAATGATTAATGCTTGTTTTAAATTTTCCATTTATTTTTTTTATAATGAAAGGGCTGTTGTTAAAAATATCCTCTTGAGTAACCGTGGTAAATACCTTTTTTAGCTTATCCGTTTCACCAATAGAAAGCAAGGGAACCAATAAGCTCCCGGTTGAACTGCCGATAAATATTTCGTATTGATGTTTGCATACTTTTATCAGATATTCTGCCAGGCCACCGGCAAATGCCCCCTTACTGCCGCCGCCTGAAATTACAAGTGCTTTCATTTATACCCGTTTGATGATGAATAAACCTTGCTGCGTTGCTGATAAGTGATGGCACAAAATAATGAAAAAGTGTTAAAGTCAATCTTTTAACAAACCTGTGAATATAAAGGCCAATAAAGTACCGCCCGTTCATTGCAGTTAAACTTGTGTACTAAATTTTATTTACCTTCATTTTATCTAAAACTCAAACGCCTGAATAAGATATGAATGCCCTTATAGTTGACGATAACAAAATTGCCCGTACTACCATGAAGCAACTTACAAGCCAGGTAAAAGATATTACAGTTGCCGGCGAATGTTCCAATGCCATGGATGCCTGCAATTTTTTACAAGAGCAATCAGTTGACCTGATTTTGCTGGATATTGAAATGCCCGGCATGTCTGGGTTGGAACTAACTAAAAGCCTGGGTACGAAAAGGCCGGTTATAATTTTTACAACTTCTAAAAAAGAATATGCTGCCGAAGCCTTTGAATTAAATGTGGCAGATTATATTGTAAAGCCTGTAACACCTGCCCGGTTTATACAGGCTGTTGATAAAGCAAGGGAGATACTGCAAAGCAAAACCGAAGATTTTAAAATAAACAATGAAGAATTTGTTTTTATCAGGGACTCAAATATTGTAAGGAGGCTTAAGCTTGATGATATTCTTTTTGCAGAGGCTATGGGTGATTATGTAAAGCTCTATACCCCTCAAAAATTCT
Source organism: Chitinophagaceae bacterium (assembly GCA_043780275.1). Taxonomy (GTDB): domain Bacteria; phylum Bacteroidota; class Bacteroidia; order Chitinophagales; family Chitinophagaceae; genus MGR-bin208. The sequence goes on along the minus strand of JAYWCV010000101.1, from coordinate 14,649 downwards.
TCGCTATTCATACCACATTAAAAGCTGTGGAGGAAAAGTTGCCTGCCTTAAAATTTATCCGGGTACACCGCTCCTATATTGTTGCCTTAGCTAAAATAGATACAATACAGGATGGGGCTTTGGTATTAAATGGCAGGCCTGTACCTGTTGCAGATGCTTACAGGGCCGCTTTAAATAAACGAATGAATATACTTTAATGTAAATTTCGGTTTATGCAGTTTGTGCCATTTTAATTCTATGGTATTCTTAAGCTCCCCTGCTTATTTCGGCTATTATTAATGCCTGTTCACCGATATGCTACTTGTGTGGTATTTGCCCAAGAGTAGCTTTGTATCGTAAACAAAAAATAAAAACAGTTCTTTATAAATTTTCTCATAAGCAGTTGGTTTTGGTAAACGGTCCCGGTTTTTACCGGGGCTTCTTTTATATCTTTTAAAAAAATGAAAATTATTTATCCCATATTATTTTTTGCCGATACTTTACTATTGATTGTGTTGGCTCACTTATTCCTTAAACTAATGGATACCGGAATGAGTGGGTTAACAATTGCCATACTGCTTTGTGCTATCATTTGCAGTATTACACTCCTTGTCTATTTTCTATATCGCTATATTAAACTCCCTCTCCCGGGCGGTAACAAACAATAATGAACTAAATTAGCGGTAATGCTATTTGTAATGACAGGCAAAAGAATTACCTTCTATATATTTGCTGCATTTATTGCCGGCACCATTTTACTTATTTATATACAATACAATTCGGCAAAAAATATCAATTTGCTCATTAATGGAAATGAGAAATTAACAAGTGAGTATAAAGTAAACTCTCAACTGAAAGAATTAGAGAGGGATATAGTTGTAATTGAAAGTAATATCAGGAGTACTGTTTCAACAAATGACCCATCGCATATAAAAGGGCTGAAAACAGAAGTGATGAAAGTGAAAGAGAGCCTAAGGCAGTTGCAACAAATATCGGATGATGACAGTACTGTTAAACAAATTGATGAAATAGACAGCCTGGTTCAAATAAAACTACATTTCAACAAAGAAGTATTAGATTCTTTCTATTTAAAAGGTAAAAGCTCCGCTGAAAAATTAATGGGCACTTTGCGGGGGAAAAGGCTTACAGACTCAATTTTTTTTATAGCACAAAGGATTCAGGATACCCGGCAAAGTTTCCTTAAAGACATCACCATTTCACTTGATAAAGGCGGTAAAAAAGCACAGCAATTCAATACTATACTGATTGCTTTAGTGCTTGTTTGTGGCGCCGGGCTATTCTGGTATATTATAAACACCATCCGAAAGCAAATATCTCTTATCAGGCAGTTAAATGTTTCTGAAAAGAAAGTAAGGGAAGGGGCAATGATAAAGGAGAAGTTTATGGCAAATATGAGCCATGAAATCCGCACACCCATGAATGCCATCCTGGGCTTTACCAATTTACTGCAACGGAAAAACCTTGACAGTGAATCGAAGGAATATGTGCAAACTATACAAAAGTCCGGCGAAAATTTGCTCACTATTATTAATGATGTGCTTGATTTATCAAAAATAGAAGCAGGTATGATGAGGATTGAATCTGCTGCTTTCAGCATACGTGGTTTAGTACATTCAATTGAAATCATGTTTACAGCAAAGGCAGAAGAAAAACAATTACAGCTTTCTGCTGTAGTTAATGAAGATGTACCCGATACATTGGAAGGTGATGCAGCAAGACTTACCCAAATTTTGGTAAACCTTATTGGCAACGCACTAAAATTTACCGGCAGTGGAAGTATTGCAATAAAAATAACCAATGAGGGAGTGGCGGATAATATGGTTAAAACAGGTATTACAGTAAGTGATACAGGTATTGGAATTGAAAAGGATAAATTAGAATCCATATTTGAACGCTTTCAACAGGCGGAAAATTCTGTTACCCGAAAGTATGGAGGAACAGGACTTGGGCTTTCAATAGTTAAAGACCTTGTATTACTTCAGAACGGAACTATTGATGTAGAAAGTGAACCGGGCAAAGGAACCAAATTCAGCATAATGATTCCTTACAAAATTTCTGCCGAAGATTTTACTATTAACACCTATAATGAAAGCAGTATGGGTTCTGAAATTAATTTTAAGGACCATTTTATTCTTGTGGTGGAAGACAATGAAATTAACCAAAGCCTTATCAAACATCTTTTTAAAAGCTGGGAACTTAAATATGATTTAGCAAATAATGGTATAGAAGCAATTGAAAAACTACGGGTTAAAAAATATGACCTCATTCTGATGGATATTCAAATGCCTGAAATGGATGGTTACACAGCAGCACAGGCCATTCGGGGTAAATTAAAATTGACGACACCTATTATTGCTATGACTGCACATGCATTGGCAGGAGAAAGAGAAAAATGCCTGAGCTATGGGATGAATGAGTATATCTCAAAACCGATAAGGGAAGAACAGTTGCATAAACTGATTGCCCAATTCACCCATTTAACAACACCTGATGTTTTATACAAAAAACAAAAAACAGATATTGTTACAGGCCTTTATAAATACATCAACCTGCAATACATAAAGGAAGTTAGCAGTGGAAATAAGGAATATGAAAAAACAATAACTGAACAGTTTATAGAAGCTATACCGGATAATTTGGCAGAAATGGAAAAAGCATGGCAAAGTATTGATAGGAATGAGCTAAGGCAATTGGCCCATAATATGAAAACTACCGTGTCGGTAATGGGATTGAATGAAGTATTGCAGCCTGATTTAGATGCATTAGAATTTCAAGAACTTAATGAAGCAACTTTCAGAAGTGCATTCTCATCAATAAAATTGATTTGTGAGGCTTCAGTTGAAGAAGCGAAACAATTTTATACAACCATCTGATTTGTAATTTTCACCTACTGTTTTTGCCCATTAAACTATTTCTTTCTTTATTTTTTGAATGTGACAATACTTTTACAAGCAAATTTGTACCGATATGAAACTCACTAAACAGATCCGGTTTTTTCTGCGATATTTTTTTCATCCCCGTTTATTTATTTTTATACTTATTGGTACAGGCGTTATTTTCCTTACATTTCTTACAAAAGATAATGCGCTTGAAATTGCTATATCCGGCATCGCTTCTGTCTTTATTGGAATAAGGGTCAATAACTTTTCTTCGTTAGAGACACATTCAAAAGACGAACAAAAAATCAAAATTAAAATGGAGCGTACTTTGAAAGTGAGGGAAATTACCCGATCAGGAATCAACAGGATTAATAATGGCCTGAACAAAGAAAGCTGTTCCAGAATGAAAGAGAAACTTGCAGAACTGGAACAAATTATAAGAATAAGTATTGAGATGATGAAAGAAGAAGACACCCTCGATTAAATAATTGCAGCTCAACGATAGTTTTTGCCTGTACGCCGAGCCATTCCTGACCTGTCCTTATTGCTATTGTAGCTTTGCCCTTAAACCAGGAACATGCAATACTTTACAAACGATATTTCAATAAGGAAAATTCTGGTCTCTGAAATAGTGCTATAACTCTTGATGCCCCCTAAAAAAACTACTAATGAGTAATGCAAAACAAATATTTCAAACCAATAGTAAATGGAGATGGAGAACCTTTCAATGGACAGGAAGGTTAATCATTTTTTCGATTATACTGATGGTACCGGTGGTAATCATTACTCTTACAAGGGGAATAAAGCCGAAGTTGCCATTGTTAGCCGGCGTTACCAATTCAATGCATCATATTATCAAACCCGTTGTGCCTGCAGGCCTTAATGAAAAAGAATTAAAAAAATACAAGGGCTTTAATGATTTTTTGGTCGCCAAAGAAAAAATTGAAAAGCTGAAAAATAATAAGACAACAGTTAATGAACAGGAAGTAAGGGCTGCGTTTTATGTTGACTGGGATCCTCAGTCATTCTTTTCACTGCAACAGAATATTGATAAACTCAATATGGTTGTGCCGGAATGGTTTTTTATTGATCCGCAAACCGACACATTACGCCCCGATATTGATATGAATGCGTTGCAATTAATGAAGAATAATAATATCAGGATTGTTCCACTCATCAACAATATAAATGAAAAATTGGGCGAGGGTGAATTTGATGGTACTATCATTCATCGCATCCTTCACAATTCTGTAAAAAAAGAAAGACTGATAAATGATATAATAAAATACCTGAAACAATACCAGTTGCAGGGCATCAATATAGATTTTGAAGAGTTTAAAGAAAAGGGAGATGAACCAATCATTGCATTTCAGAAAGAATTGTATGAAAAGTTGCATCCGATGAATTTTATCGTTACTCAGGACATCATGCCTTACAATGAAGATTTTAATATAAAGGAATTATCAAAGTATAATGATTATATGTTTGTGATGGCTTATGATGAACATTACAGCTCCAGCGTTCCCGGCGCTATCAGCAGCCAGCAATGGATTGAAAAAGTGTTGGATGAAACAGCAAAGGAAGTTCCATCAGAAAAAATAATTATGTGCTTTGCAGGATATGGCTACGACTGGCCAATGAATACTGAAGCAACAACGGTTACTTATCAGCAGGCATTGGCAAATGCAAAACAATTTAATGTACCAATTGATTTTAACAATGATAATTACAACAACTTTTATACTTATACCGATGCAGATCATATAAAACATGAAGTTTGGTTCACCGATGCTGCTACTAACTTTAATACCATTCGGTTTGCTGATGAATATGGAACTGCCGGTACAGCATTATGGAGATTAGGAAGCGAAGATGAAAGGTTATGGACATTTTACAACCGCAGCCTTACCAACAACAGCCTGCAGCAACAGCCTTTTGATTTTAATACATTGAAATTTGTAAATACACCAGTTGAAAGGCCCGATTATATTGGTGATGGTGAAGTGCTGAATGTAGTGACGGTACCTGAACCTGGAAAAATAAGTATGGAAGTGGATAGTTCAGAAGGGCTTATTGCCGAGCAGCAATATATTCAGTTGCCAACTAAGTATGTGATAAAAAAATATGGCAATGTTCATAAACAGGTCATCTTAACTTTTGATGATGGGCCTGACCCAGAATATACACCGCAGGTATTGGATATCTTAAAAAAAGAAAATGTTCCTGCCACTTTTTTTGTGGTGGGCATGGAAGCGGAAAATAATTTACCGCTACTAAAAAGAATTTATAATGAGGGGTATGAAATAGGCAATCACACTTTTACGCATCCAAACATTGCGGCGGTTAGCAGCGAAAGAGCTTCAACAGAAATGGAAAGTACACGGTTGCTGATTGAAGCCATAACAGGGCGTAGTACCATTCTTTTCCGTGCTCCTTATAACGCAGATGCAGAGCCTACCACCGAGGCAGAGTTAAAGCCAATTGCTTTGAGCAAACAAAAAAATTATTATACTGTTGGGGAAAGCATTGACCCTAACGATTGGGAAAAAGGAGTAACAGCCGACAGTATTTATGAAAGAACAATTCGCCAATATGAAGCTAATCCTGAAAAGGGAATTATCTTATTGCATGATGCCGGAGGCAACCGCCAGGCTACTGTAGATGCCTTGCCGGATATTATTCACTATTTTAAAAACAAAGGGATCCAATTTACAACTGTAGCAGGTTTGCTGGGCAAATCAAAAGATGATGTAATGCCGCTTGTGCATAACAGCCTTTTACAGTTAAATGGCAGTATTGCAACTTTTGGATACTGGTTTGAACATTTTCTTACATCTGCATTTTGGGTAGCGATTATTTTAGGTTTTATAAGAATAGCATTCATGGCAGTAATGGCAACTATACAAAAAATAAAAAGCAATAATTACGGGCAGGTATATACTCTGCCAATGAAAGAAACTCCTGTCGTAAGTATCATTGTACCTGCTTATAATGAAGAAATAAACGCCGTTAAAACCATTGAAAATTTACTGCAACAGGATTATCCAAACTTTGATATAATTTTTGTGGATGATGGCTCAAAAGACAATACACTTAAAAATGTATTGGCTGTTTTTTGTGAGCATGATAAGGTAAAAGTATTTGCCAAACCAAATGCTGGCAAGGCATCAGCTTTAAACTTTGGAATCAGTAAAACAATAAATGACTATGTAATTTGTATTGATGCAGATACCCAATTAAAAACGGATGCAGTAACACAATTGATGAAAAGGTTTATTGCTCCGCTGAAAAATAATGGAGAAGTTGGCGCTGTAGCAGGCAATGTAAAAGTTGGAAATGAAAACACAATGCTTACCAAATGGCAAAGTATAGAATACACTACCGCACAAAATTTCGACCGAAGGGCTTTTGATTTAATCAATGGTATCACCGTAGTGCCAGGCGCTATTGGCGCATTTAAAAAAGAAGCTATAGAAAAGGCAGGCGGTTTTACCACTGATACACTGGCTGAAGACTGTGACTTAACCATCCGAATTTTACGGAATGGCTATCACGTTGTGAATTGTACCGAGGCCGTTGCTGTTACCGAAGCGCCGGAAACATTAAAACAATTCATGAAACAGCGTTTTCGCTGGAGCTATGGCATTATGCAGAGTTTTTGGAAAAACAGGGATGCTTGTTTTAATCCAAAGTACAAAGTATTAGGCATGGTAGCCTTACCCAATATTTTGCTCTTTCAAATAATACTGCCTATGCTGGCTCCGCTGGCTGATATAATGCTTATCGTTAGCTTACTCTGGAACCGTCACAATCCGGCGAGCCTTCACAAAATTGAATTGTATTATCTTATTGTTTTTGCTGTGGATATATTTGTAAGTGTAATAGCATTTATATTTGAAAAAGAAAAATTCAGCAAATTAATCTGGCTTATTCCGCAGCGGTTTGTGTACAGGCAGTTAATGTATGTTATTTTATTCAAAGCAATCCGCAAAGCTATTAAAGGCGAAAGCCAGGGCTGGGGAATATTAAAACGTACCGGTAATGTAAAACAGGTAGTGAGCATCGCTGCATTTTAAGTACTTTCCCACTTTATATATTAATGGACAGCCCGTGGCTGTCTTTTTTATTTAACCGGCAGTATTACTGCTATGGAGTTGTGGTTGCAATCTTTGATTTGTTTTTTTCTTCCAGTGAAAGAGGAAAAAAGAATCACACTTGTACCGTTGGTAATTCTATTCCGCAGATAAGCAACATCCTTTCCCGCCGACAGTATTTGCCCATCCAACGACTGGCAAATTGTATGGGCATTTTAGCAATGTAAGTTTACATAAGCAATTAAAAAAAAGGAAAATGAAACAGCCAATACTTCTTACACAATTTGAATATTCAATTCCTGTATCAGCAATGGCTTTAGCAGCAATAAAGGATAATCATACTATCGCAGAACATCTTCCTTTGATGAAAGTAAATATTGATTTTGAAAATGGCATACTTAAACTAGAAGGTGACTGGAATTTTATGATGGCATCCAATATGCATAATGAATCAAGTTGGTTTACATGCCATCGGGAAAGAGTTGAAATTGAAACTACCATTTATTCGGACATGAAAATTAACCTGAATGACCCTTATTGTGATGGCCTTGTATTCCCAATGAAAGGAAGCATCAGGGATGGAAATTGCCTCGGCTCCTGTTCTGGCTTGCTAGTGATAGACAATGTAAGAGGAAGTAATGGCCTTATCAGCAACCAATGGAATATCAGTTTTTATCTCTATGATGCGCAGTTTAATGATTGTGAAATAAAATTTAAACTATCACTTTATCAAACCCCTTTTAATGAAAACTATAATTAAACAAACAATTTCTAAACAATAAAATCAAAAAAAATGAAAAGAGTACTAATCGCAGCCCTTGCCCTGGTGGGGTTCAGCGCTGCCAGTTTTGCACAAACAACTCCTGCTGTAAAAAAGAATGAGCCTTCTAAAATGCAGGTAGTAAAGACAACAACCGGCATGAAGGTGGCTGGAAAAACTGTTGCTATGAATAAGGTTACTAAGCCAACAATTCCTGCTATTACAAAGACAACGGTTGTAAAAACAAAGACAACATCTGCAATAGCAAAGCCGGTTGTAGTGGCAAAAACAAATGCTGTTACATTGAAAAAAGATGGCACTCCGGATAAAAGGTATGCTGCAAACAAACATGTAAAAGCTGATGGCTCAAAAGATTTGAGGTATAGAGATAATAAGCTTCCTCATTAAGCTTTATCGGATATTTGTTTAAATTAAGCCCCAGCTCTTTGCCGGGGCTTAGTTTAAACCTTCGTCATATTAAATAAAGCAAAAAAAATGATTTCCGGTTCTCGCCATAAATTCAATTTTTTTTCTCCCAGGGTATATTGGCGGGAAATTCTGGCTATCCTCATGTTATTGCTGGCTGTTATTTTTTTCCGCAGCGAAAGAAAAGAATTACATGCCATCATTCCACATATACAGCAGGCCAATCCTTTTTGGTTATTGATTGCAGTTTTTATCACAATCTGTAATTTCTATTGCCAGGGTGGTATGTACCGGCAAAGCTTTGCAGCTATCAGCCTTCCGCTCAAATGGATACATTCAATAGGCTTATACCTGAAAAGAAATTTTCTCAGTGTTTTTTTACCAGCCGGCGGGGTGAGTGCTTTAGCCTATTCACCGCCGCAGATCCGTAAAGCAGGATTTACGAAAATGCAGATACACCAGGCAAGTGGTTTGTTCGGATTTGCGGGTTTGTTAACGGTGTTTATTGCAGGAATGCCGGTTATCATCTTTACCGTGTTTACCAAAAGCCAGTTTAAAAACTCCTGGATAGGGTTACTGGTTATATTGCTGATAATAACTATCCTTTTTTTAATCGTCCGTTCTATTAAACAAAAAGGAGTATTATACAAATGGCTTGACCGGAAATTTCCTTCCTTTACCCCTACTCTCAACGAATTATTTTCAGCTAATGTGAATACTAGAAAGTTTTCCGGGGCGGTTGGCTATTCATTAGGTGTGGAGTTGTGCGGTATGCTGCATGTTTATATTGCCATGTTGGCACTGGGTGTGCCTGCTTCTTTTGGCGCTGCAGTTTCTGCATACATTATTGCAGTGCTAATGACGGTCATTTCACCTTTTTTACGTGGCTTAGGAGCAGTAGAATTGGCGATGGTATATGTGCTGGAACAGTTTGGTTATTCTTCCATTCATGCTTTATCGATTACTATACTCTACCGGGTGGTTGAGTTTTGGTTACCTCTTTTAGCTGGCCTTATCTCTTTTGCGTGGAAGGGAAAGGGACTGTTTCTCCGGCTGGCTCCGGCAGTACTCACTTTCGCATTAGGGCTTGTAAATATTATATCCGCAGTAACACCGCCTTTACATCAACGTTTAAGTTTACTTCATGAATATATTCCTTTAAGTGCTACCCATGTTTCCCATTTATTGATATTGTTTATCGGGCTATCATTATTAATAACATCTGCATTTCTTTTCCGTGGGTTAAGGAATGCATGGTTAATTGCATTGACACTGGCAGTCTTTTCTTTAATCGGGCATTTAACAAAAGCCCTTGATTATGAAGAAGCCATTTTTGCCGCCTTAATAGTTGTCATTTTAATTTTAACAGCATCTCAGTACCGTATCCGCAGCAGCAATAAATGGATGCTGGCTGGTGTAAAAACCGCTGGCTTAAGCTTTGCAGCGGTACTTTTTTTTGGATTTATAAGTTTCTATTTTATTGATGTAAAACATTTTGGTATTGATTTTACATGGCAACAGTCAATACTGCATACCATAAAAAGCTTCTTACTGGTAGAAGATACCTCGCTGCAACCAATAACAAGGTTTGGCCATGAATTTGTGTGGCTAATCAGGATGCTGGGCTTCTTTACCTGGAGTTTTTTATTGTTTACACTTATAAAACCCAACTTTAAAAAACATGCAATTATCGAATCGCATAAAGAGAAGGCAAAGTTCTTATTGAGCCAGTTCGGAAATTCTTCCAATGATTATTTTAAGCTGTATAATGACAAGTTGTATTTCTTCTCCGACCTGCATGAAGCATTTATTGCATACCGTATTGCCGGTGGGTTTGCGATTGTACTGGAAGAACCGGTTTGTGCTGAAGAAAACAAAGTGTATGTACTGGCAGAGTTTGACCGGCATTGCCGAAAGATGGGTTTAATACCTGCTTTTTACAGGGTGGATGAAAACAGTATTCCCTGGTTTAACCAGTTAAGAAAACAAAAGCTCATCATTGGGCAGGAAGCCATATTGGAAATAAACAACTTTACGCTGGAAGGCAGCGATAAAAAATCATTGCGCAATGGGCTTAGCAGTTTACAGAAAAAGGGATATACTGTTACTATCAAGACTGCACCACATACAGCAGCATATCTTTCAGAATTAAGAAAAGTTTCAGATGAATGGCTGGAAAGTTTTGCCATACAGGAGCTTGTTTTTTCCCAGGGTATGTTTGCTGAGAATGAATTACAGCAACAGGATATGATAACACTCAATGATACTGATGGGAATGTAAAAGCTTTTCTGAATATTATTCCTGACTATGCAGAAGATGAATGCACTTACGACCTTATCCGTAAAACAAACGATGCCCCCGGTGCCGCAATGGATGCACTTATTATTAAATTGATAGAGTACGCAAAAGACAAGAAGAAATCATACCTGAATTTAGGAATGGTTCCTATGACGGGTATAGCGCAGCCTGATAACACCGCCGAACAAATTATCAAGCTAGCGGCAGAAAAGATTAAACGCTTTCATCATTACAAGGGTTTAAGGGAGTTTAAAGAAAAGTATGCTACGCTTTGGGAAAACAAATACTTAGTGTATGACAATGATTTTGACCTCATACAATTGCCTTTGGCATTAAACACTGTGATGAAACCATGAAAAGGAAAATACTATTAATAATTACTTCAGCTCTGTTTGCTCTTACCGTATCAGCGCAAACAAGTAATCTTCCTGTTAAAGAATGGATTTCAACTTCACAAAACCCATTTGTACTTTATATAAGCGGTGATGGCGGTTTTAATAATTTTTCAACGGACTTGTGTACTGCAATTAATAAAGCCGGGTATAGTATAACGGCTATAAGTGCCAAATCCTATTTCTGGAATAAGAAGACACCGAAGCAAACGGCAGCCGATATTACAACCTACTTAGAAAAGCAATTTCAAAATAAAAAAAACCAGCTGTTGGTACTGGCAGGTTATTCTTTGGGGTCTGATGTAATGCCTTTTCTAGTAAATAAATTACCTGGTACTATTAAAAAGAAGCTGCTGGCTGTAGTCATGTTATCTCCCTCTACATCAACTGATTTTGAAATACATATCTTGGATATGTTTGGAGGCAATAAGAAAAGAAGTATGAATGTGGTAGCTGAAATGAATAAAATGGGCCCGGTTAAAACAGCTACTATATTTGGCAGCAATGAAACCGCTTTTCCCGTTAAAGATATAAAGCTGATAAATTACCGGAATGAAAGTTTGCCAGGATCTCATCATTTTGATAGCAATACAGATGAAGTAGCCAAAACCATGATAAAGTATTTTAAATGATCTTCATTTGCTTTACGTTTATTTAGTTAAATTATTTTATGGTGCTGCCCCTGAAATGCATGACTAACATATCAATTGCTATTACTATCATCAACGAATAATAATCCAGCAGAAATAACCGCTGCCATAGCCCCTTTAGCGGTATTATATTTTGCCGGGCCAAAAGAAAAATAATAATAAGTACAGGGCCGCTGATTCCCACAAACCAGGCATACCTATTGAGTTTTGGAAAAAGCGGTTGGGGGAATATTTTCGTTATCACAAATGGTAACAATACCAAGGCTACATCACCAATGCCACTGAAAAAACTATGCAGTTTACCTGACAGAGTAAGTTCTTTGCCAATATGATTGTAAGGAAATAATCCTGAGCCAGCTCCTTCACCAACCCCATAAATAACAATAAGCCATACGGCAACAAGCTGCCAGAACCCTTCTTTAAAAATAGTTTTCCTTAATGCATAAGCATACACAACAAATAACAAACTAAACACTACCCCCCATGCATTCATATATACTGCAACCGGGCTGTCTTCAGTACCCAAATAACTCTGCGACTGGTTAAGAAAATTATAATCTTTAAAAATAAATCCGATAAGAAAAGTAACTGCAAAATCACCAATGCAGACAATAAAACAACAGGCAGCAGCAAGGACAATAAAGGCTGAAGAATGTTTTTTCATGAGCCTACCGGGTTTCTTTAAAATAAATTATTTTGCAGCTGCAAAACTACGGAAGTGAAAATTTACTCTGCAAGAAATATTATGTTACAAATATGGATGAAGCGGCTAAAAACATATGCTTACTTTACAATGATTTCTCCATAACCGCTTATTGCCGGGGTTTTAAACGTTAAAAAAAATAGGTGAAACAATTTTATTGCATACTCACCGATAGCTTTTGCCTATTTGGCGACTGATGGTTTGCACAGGCATTTTGCCATAGTAGATTTGTGTCAGCAAATCAAGAATGCTAAAAAACAATTTTTTTAAAATTTAAAATGAAAAAAAATGAAAAAATTACTGGTGTTTTCAATAGCAACATTACTGCTTACTACCACTAATAATGCACAAACCCGTGAAGCCTCCATCAAAAAAGATAGCCTGAACAGGAAGGAAGCAGCAATTAAAAAGGAAAAGAAGTATGAAAGAAAAGAACTGAGAAAGCTGGAAGGAAAAGCAGTGAGTTACCTTGCTAAAAACCAATTTGCCAACGATTTTGGTAATATCCCTGTAAACAAATGGGAAAGGGCAACAAATTTTGATGAAGCAACTTTTAGTAAAGACGGCCAGGTTATGATGGCCTTTTATGATTATAATGCAAAACTTGTGGGCACTACTTCACAAAAAACATTTGCAAATATTCCTGCTAACGCCCAGAAATTCATTGATACGAAATACAAAGGGTACAGTAAAGAATCTGTCCTTTTGTTTAATGATGTCGAGCTGAATACAACTGATATGATTTTATTCGGCACCCAGTTTGCCGATGCAGATAATTATTTTGTTGAACTGAAAAAAGATAATACAAAAATTATAATACGGGTAAATATGAGCGGTGATGTGTCATTCTTTAAACAGCTCAAATAATAACGTAATAATGGCTAATTTTTTCAACCGGGCTTTGCAGGTTAAATGACTTGCAAAGCTTTTTTTAATATTCAAATCTTTCAACTTTTTCATCTTTCAAAACAGCAGCAATAAATTGCTCATTATTTTTTACATGTCCTTGCACCTCCCAGGTAATTGATAAATTGGGTCCTTCTTTTATTTCTTTTATCAATTTAAAGGTTAAATGATATTGCGTTAACAGTTGTTCAAATTGTAATCTTGCATTTTCAGAAAAGTTGCAGCGTATGTTATAGGTTTTTGACTGATTCAGCCTGTCAAGTATATTTTCAAAATAAGGTAAAATAGTAAGTACAATTAAAATAAGCACACTTGCCGACGCCGAAGCAAAATAATACCCGGCTCCAATGCCCATACCTATCGCTGCAACTGCCCAAATAGTTGCCGCTGTGGTAATACCATTTACCCTGTTATCCCCACGGAATATTACACCGGCTCCTAAAAAGCCAATGCCCGTAACAATGTTTGACGCTATACGGTCAGGATTGTTTCCTTCTCCAATAATCATTGACATCATTGTAAAAAAACAAGAACCCATTGATATCATTATCATTGTACGGAAACCTGCGGATTTGCTCCGGTATTCCCTTTCTGCACCTACGATACCGCCCCATAAAGCCGCCAGCAAAAAGCGACCAAGAATTTCATATTCCATATTCAGTATATTTTTAAAATAGTTAACTACTAAAAGATAAAACATTATTTCAACTCATTCACCGATAATTTTTGCCTGAACAACGATTGCAGCTTGCATTCGGCTTTTGCATAATGATAACTTTATACTGTAATTTAATTGAACAATATAAAAATAAAGGGCATGAAATATTCATTTATTAAATCAGCTCTTGTTATTACTGTGGCTGCACGTGTATATGCAAGCTGCAATGTTACCAGTCACACTGAGAAAACCACCGGCGTAAATTTTAGTAAGTATAAAATATTTGCATGGGCAAATAATAACAATGCTAAAAAGGCTGACAGAGCAGACAATGATATGATTGATAATAATATCAAAAATTCCATAAGTCGGGAGTTGGAGAAAATGGGATGGAAAGAAACAGATACAAACTCTGATGTACTGTTAGACTATAATGTAGCTGTGGAAAAAGGAACAAGGCGGGAAAGCAACCCTGTTTATTCCTATCCCAATACACAATTTGTACGGTAGGATGAAGATTTATACAATTTGGTATCCTTCCACCTTGATGGGTTACCGTTCTTACGATGTACTATTTAGAGAGGGCCAGCTTACTGTAAATATGATTGATGTAAAAAACAACAAACTTATTTGGCAAGGGTGGGCACGGGGAGAAATTAGCAGTAAAAATATTACCACTAAAGAAGCAACTGCAGATGGATAATCAATTTTTAAAAAATTTGATTATCCAAAATAAAAATTTGATGATTGTGTCTAATCGGGGTTTTGCCTCACCCAGTTAATTTTAAGAGAACCACACAATAAACCCCACGCCGGGAACGTATTTACAGTATCGGCGGGGTATATTAACATTACGAATTAAATTTTGAGACTACCTTCGCA
>JAYWCV010000100.1:0-12851 GCA_043780275.1 Chitinophagaceae bacterium | reverse complement strand
ATGTTATTATACGATGATATAAACAGTAAGGGATTTGAGGGTGATGAAGTGATTGGTGGATTTGCCGAATTTATCAGAAATATATTGGTTTCGAAAGATGAAAAAATTGCCGCTTTACTGGAAGTAGTGGAAAGTTTCCGCGATAAATATGTAGCCATGTCGAAAAACACAAATGCCGGCTACCTGGTAAGTGTTTTAAATATTTTGAACGATACTGAAATACATTACAAAGCATCCCGGAATAAAAGGTTACATGTAGAATTGGCTTTAATAAAACTCTGTTACCTGAAACAAGCCATTGAATTGACGTTGACAGATAATACTCTTTCTAAAAAAAAAATAGTTGAATCCGTTAAACCGGTTCCATTCCGTACTATTACTCCGTTAAGGGTAAAAGAAGAAAAACAAAATACAGCAAACATATCTGAAGCAAAGTTGATTATTGAAACTCCTTCAGTAAAAGCAAAACCTGTTGAAGCTATTCCAATTACCGAAATAAAAGAAACAATTCAACCTTCTCAAAATCCGATTTTAAGGGACGGCAAAAAAACATCAGCACTTGAAGAAATACGGAATAAGGTAAAGGATAAAGCTAACTCATATGGCCAGGCAGTGAATGTAGCATTACAACAAGATAAATTACAAGAAGGCTGGAATGAATTGAAACTTAAAATAAAAGAAGAAAAAAACTCCGCTTTCCAAAGTTTCGAATTAGCCACATTAAGAGTAGTTGATGAAAATAGTTTTGAAGTCATTACGATAAATAATCTCGATCAAAAATTTATTGAAAAAGAACGGGTAAAAACATCCGCATTTTTGCAAAGTTTTCTTCAAAATAAAAAACTTCAGTATACGATTAAAGTGGATGAGAATAAAAGCGATCAACCGGTTATAGAACTTCCATTATCTTCAAAAGAACAATATTTCAAAATAATAGAACAGTATCCGCTTGTAAAAGAACTCAAAGAAAAGTTGAGACTGGAATTAGATTATTAATAACTGTCATTAATCCAATTAATCATTTTACCTTAATTTCGACTCTTAGAAATCTTAAAACTATTGAATTGTTATGGCTGAAGTGATTTTAATGCCCCGATTAAGTGATACCATGACCGAAGGAATTATAGCAAATTGGCATAAAAATATTGGTGACATCGTTAAAAAAGGAGACCTTTTAGCAGAAGTAGAAACCGATAAGGCCACTATGGAACTGGAAAGTTATAAAGATGGTGTGTTATTACATATTGGTACAGCAAAAGGAGGGAAATTACAGGTCAACGATTTGCTAGCCATTATCGGAAACGCCGGTGAAGATATCTCTAAACTCATTGCAGAAAACAGCGGTGCCAATATTGAATCAAAACAATCATCAACCGAACCGGAAATAAAAATAACCACTGAATCAAAAAGCAATATGGATGTTTCAAAAATGGAAGAAGTAGTATTAATGCCACGTTTGAGTGACACGATGGAGGAAGGTGTCATTGCCAGTTGGCATAAAAAAGTTGGCGATAGCATAAAAAAAGGAGAAGTACTTGCCGATATTGAAACAGATAAGGCAACCATGGAATTGGAAAGCTATAAGAATGGAACACTATTATATATTGGTGCAAACCAGGGAGAGAAAATACTGGTAAACGGATTGCTTTGTATTATTGGAGAAAAAGGCAAAGTAGATATTGATGCCATTGTAAATGCCGTTAAATCAGAATCACAAAATTCTGTAAAATCAGAAATTCCAGAGCAAGTTGTTAGCAGTCCTGCAAGTGTTGAAACCTCTTCCAATGTTTCAGAAAGTGCTGATGACGGAAGAATTAAAGTTTCTCCTTTAGCCAAAAAACTTGCAGCAGAAAAGGGCATTGATCTGAAAAATGTAAATGGTAGTGGCGATGCGGGTAGAATTACAAAATCGGACATCGATAATTTTGATGTTTCCAAATCTATAACGCATACCCCACAAACAACTTCAGTAGCTGATAGCAAACCATCCATTGTAACATCTGTTAAAGGAGAAGAAGGATATATTGACACAGCTAATACGCAGATGAGAAAGACCATTGCCAAGCGTTTGGGTGAAAGCAAATTTTCGGCACCCCATTTTTACCTGACCATGGAAATAAACATGGACAATGCCATGGCTGCCCGTTCACAAATGAATGAAGTAAGTCCGGTTAAAATCAGTTTTCAGGATATGCTTATCAAAGCTTGTGCAACGGCATTAAAATTACACCCGGCAGTCAATTCATCCTGGATGGATGACTTTATCAGAACATATCAGCATATACATATTGGAAGTGCCATTGCATTACCGGAAGGATTAATTGTACCTGTAATTCGTTTTGCAGATCAAAAAACAATGAGTCAGCTTTCGGCTGAATCGAAAGAATTATACGACAAAGCAAGAAACAAAAAATTACAACCACATGAATTCAGTGGAAATACATTTACCATATCTAATCTTGGCATGATGGATATCGATGAATTTACAGCTATTA
Organism: Chitinophagaceae bacterium; assembly: GCA_043780275.1. Taxonomy (GTDB): domain Bacteria; phylum Bacteroidota; class Bacteroidia; order Chitinophagales; family Chitinophagaceae; genus MGR-bin208. Next base: position 10,356 of record JAYWCV010000100.1, on the reverse strand, counting down.
TCAATCCACCGGATAGCTGCATTCTTGCCGTGGGGAAAATCAAGGAAGTTGTAGTAAGAAAAGGAGAAGGATTTGGCGTAACCAATGTAATGAAAGTAACACTTAGCTGCGACCACAGAAGTGTGGATGGTGCTGTAGGAGCTGCCTTTCTTCAAACATTGAAAAAATTCATGGAGAATCCGGTAACCATGCTGGTTTAATAAATTATTATTTACAAAAAGGCTGTTTGGATAAATCTAAACAGCCTTTTTTAATACGTTCAGATAATTAACAAACCCTGTCATTCATTAAACTCACTTTTACATGTATGGGTAACTACAAAAAAACCCTGGTGATGGGAGCTTCTTCAAACCCTTCTAGGTACAGCCACTTAGCCGTGAAAAGATTATCAGCAAATAATCATCCGGTCATTGCCTTTGGAAAAAAGGCCGGGCAAATTGGAGAAACAATCATTGAAACCACATTAAAAGAATGGAAAGATGTGGATACTATTACACTTTATATGAATGATGAACATCAAAAACAATATCATTCCTTCATACTTTCCCTCCATCCTAAAAGGATCATCTTCAATCCCGGAGCAGAAAATGATGAGCTTTCGGGAATAGCTAAAGCAAACAATATTGAAGTACTGGAAGCATGCACATTAGTCATGTTAAGTACCGGACTATATTAAATAATTTCTTTACACATAAAAGAAAAGTATAGGAAAACTACGATAGTTTTTTAGTGGTACTACTTAATTATTGATAAATTCTGGGCCATTTCTGTTTTCTTAATTTAATTTTCTGCAACTTGTGTTTTGAACGAAAAGAAGCAAGATAAAAATTGCTTCATATTTGTTTAGTATTTAAAATAAATCCAAATGAAAAACCAAACACTTAGCATGCTATGCTTATGCATAGCCATCTTCTTCACAGTAAATTCATCTGCTCAGGTTGTATCTGATCAGCAAAAAGAATCTTTGGTAAAAACAGTTCCAATCAACGAGCCGGATTACAGTAAGCCAAAACTTTTTAAAGATCAGGCAGACAGGATAAATATCAATCCTTCTCTCGACTTTAAATCCATCGTGCGACTGAAAGTTGGCCAATCTATCAACATTCCTTTTTCAAGCAATTTTATTTTTAATGGTACGATTGTTTCTGTATCTGATGATATGGATCCAAATGTTAAAAGTATTGTTGTAAAATCTCTTAGCAGACAAGGAGCCGTTTTAACAATGAGTGAAATCACGAATGAAGACAAATCAATTTCATACGTTGGAAGAGTTGTTAGTCAGCTACACGGAGATGCTTTTGAATTGGTAAAAGAAGAAGGTAAATATTCATTTAAGAAAAAAAGTTTTTATGATCTTGTAACTGAATAGAAATACCGGTTATACATCCAATCCATCCAAATACCCTAACAAAACAAATTTTAAACTGTCCACCCATGAAAAACTTTACAAAGACAATTCTGTCAATTTTCTTGTGTATAGGTACGTTAATAGCAAATGCACAAGTCCCCAAACTAAGTAGTCTTCCAACAGCATCCAGTGCCATTTTTTTAGACTTTGATGGTCATACTGTTGCCGGTACCAGTTGGAATGTTTCCGGACCCATTGAGTGTGGAGCATCTGGATTAAATGATGCCCAGATTACGGAGATTTTCAATCGTATTGCTGAAGATTACCGGCCCTTTAACATCAACGTCACGACCGATTCTACAAAATATTGGAGTGCCCCTGCAACCAAAAGAATGCGGGTAATATTTACAGTTACTTCCAGCTGGTATGGAAATTCCGGAGGTGTAGCCTTCACAAACTCATTTACATGGGGTGATAATACGCCTTGTTTTGTGTTTTCTGCATTGCTGAATAATAACATCAAGTTTATTTCTGAAGCTGGTGCACATGAAGCAGGACATACACTGGGTTTGCGCCATCAGTCTGCCTATGATGCCAACTGCGTAAAAACATCCGATTATAATTATGGTGCCGGTGCCGGTGAAATAGGCTGGGCTCCAATTATGGGAGTTGGTTATTATCAAAACTTATCTCAATGGCATAATGGACCAAATTCAACTGGATGTACAAGCACACAGGATGATTTAAGCGTTATATCTGGTAATACAAATGGCTTTGGTTACAGAGCTGATGATCATCAAAATACAATAACAACGGCAACAACAGCTCCATTTTCAAATAATCAATTTACCATAAACGGTATCATTGAAAAGCCTGCAGATCAGGATTTATTTAAATATTCCATGACTCAATCCGGCCGTTTTCAGCTTTCTGCAATTCCTTACAGCGTCGGCGCCGGAAATGCCGGGTCTGATTTGGACTTGCAGGTTTCATTGTTAAACGGATCACAAACAGTGATCGGTGTTTATAATCCGGGAACTCTATTAAATTCTTTTATTGACTCAACTTTAAACATTGGTACGTATTATCTGAGAGTTGAAGGAAGAGGCAATACATTTTCTTCCGGCTATGCCAGTTTGGGTTCATATGCATTGCAGGCAAACTATGTATCAGAAAATCCAACAACACCACCAGCAGATACAACAACTGCACCAGCACCAACCATTACATTAGATGCAGTAATTGCAAAAACAAAACATAATCTATCCTGGAAAATATCTTCTACTCAAGTTATATCAAAGCTTGTTATAGAATTATCAAGCGATGGAATAATATATAATAAACTTGCTGAAACATTGACAAGCGCAACCAGTTATTCCTATACATCTTCCGCAAACATTGCATACTATAGGTTAAATGTAACCTTTGCTAATCTGACACAAGCATATTCAAATATTGCCAAAGTGGAAACTTTAATTAAAGTAACAAAAGGAGTAGGTCCATCAAGGACACCTGCAACAACTGCTTCTTTCCCTGAGTTAATAACCAATATGATTAATAGCAACAGTTTAAAAATAAATAGCCCCAGAAAATTCAATTATTCTGTAATGGATCTGAATGGCCGATCAATCAATCATGGGCCTTTAACAATAGGTGCCAATTCCATTACCGTTAATAATTTAATCAATGGTATCTATTTAATACGCTATACTGATGGCCATGAACAATGGACTGAAAAATTTGTAAAACAATAAATAATTAACCGAATTATCATCGAACTCTAAGCCTTAATCCGTTCTCTATTACTTACAGGTTCTCCCATAAAAAGGAGAACCTTTTTTATTTAAATAATTTCAGATTTCAAACTTTTAAAATATTAAAACACACTAAAATAATGTTTAAATTATTTTTATAAAAAGTTTTTCAATAACTTGTATAAACCCTTTTTTATGTTATGGAGAAAATTTAACGGCGACACAATAGATCTACCCATCATCAATGCAGTAGAATCTGCCATCATCCGGGAAACAAATGCCGGTTTCAAACTAAAAGTTTGTATAGGTACCGACTCCCAGGTAAGAAGCATAGAAACAGAGTATGCAACGGTCATTGTTTTTCTCAGAGAAGGACATGGCGGATTCATGTTTATTCATAACGAAAAATCCAAACAAAAGTTATCCATCAAGGAACGCATGTTGATGGAAGTTGCCAAAAGCATTGAAATAGCTTACGAACTCTGCAATCTTTTTACAAAATATAATGTAGATATGGAAGTACATGCAGATATCAATACAAATCCCAATTTTAAAAGCAATGATGCGTTGAAAGAAGCGATGGGATATATATTGGGTATGGGTTTTGCCTTTAAAGCAAAACCAGAAGCCTTTGCCAGCAGTAGCTGCGCCAATAAAATTATTAATTAACTGACTTTCGAATTGATCCGGCACTTTTGTTGGATTCGACTATTCGTTTTTGTTGAGAAACTTTAATAATGTTTTCAGCAAAAATTGATGAAGGACGGAGGTTTGAAACCTGGGTTTCGAAATAGAGTTTTTCGATATTTTTACTTTCATTTTGAGCAACTGAAAAAGTAAAAACTACAATAACAAATAATACAACTACAAAATTTTTTTCGGATAATATGATTTTCATATTTAGGCTTACTTCGGGGTGCAAGTTACTTAAATTAAATTAATATTAAAATACCCCTTTACCAACAATTTTAAAACATAATTCTTTACGCCTGTTCGCTGCATATCTTTCCTATAAATTCCAATAATTCTCTTCTTCCTGTTCGTTTTACAGATGATGTTATAAAATACGGTGGTATTTCTTCCCAGTTTTTTTTCATCTCCATAAAAAAATCTTTGATGTTTTTACTGACAATAGATTGAGTTGATTTATCTGTTTTGGTAAAAACCAATGCAAAAGGCACATTCCATCCACCTAATTTATTAATAAAATCCAGGTCTATTTGCTGTGGCGAATGACGGCTATCAATAAGTATAAAAATATTGGTGAGATTTTCTCTTTTACATAAATATTCTTCTATCATCTTCTCCCATTTTCTTCTTTGCCTGATTGAAACTTTGGCAAATCCGAAACCCGGCAAATCAACCAGGTACCAGTTCTTCTTATTATCATTGACAATTTCAAAATGATTGATCATTTGAGTTTTTCCCGGAGCCGATGAAATTTTGGCCAAATTTGCATAATTGCAAATCATATTGATCAATGAAGATTTCCCCACATTACTCCTTCCAATAAAGGCAATTTCCGGGCGGTCGGCTGGCGGACAGTTCACGATTGACGGACTGCTTATCAGATATTTTGAAAATACTATTTCCATGTCGTTATTCATGCAAATAACGGACGAAATTTTGCATTTGCCTGTGCTAATTTTTTATTGATAACTTTTCTAACACATAATAAAACCGCATAACTTCGTCCATCCATGGCAAATAAATTACCACACGACGATATTACCCCCTTTGATGAAAACAAGGAAAATAAAAAAAAGCAGGTTGCAAAAATGTTTGACAATATTGCAAAACGCTATGATTTTTTAAACCATTTTCTTTCCTTTGGAATCGATGTTTCCTGGAGAAAAAAAGCGATTAATTATTTTAAAAAAGATAATCCCAAACATCTATTAGATGTTGCTTGCGGCACTGCAGACATGTCGATTCTCGCTTGTAAAATGTTGAACCCCGAAAAAATTACCGGTATCGATATTTCTGAACAAATGCTGGTAATTGGTCGTAAAAAGCTTGAAAAAGAAGGATTTACAAATAAAATAGATCTTCATCTTGGCGATAGTGAGGCAATAAACTTTCCGGATAATTCGTTTGATGGCATAATGGTGGCTTTTGGAGTCAGGAACTTTGAAGATTTAGAAAAAGGTCTTCAGGAAATGTTAAGAGTTTTAAAACCCGGTGCTCAATTAATTGTATTGGAGTTTTCAAAACCAACAAATCCGGTGTTCCGCGGTTTGTATGATTTTTATATGGGAACAGTGGCGCCTCAATTGGCACACTGGTTTTCAAAAAATAAAAAAGCATACAAATATTTAAATGAATCAGCCAAAGCATTTCCGGATCGTTGGGCATTTATGAATGTTTTTAATGCATGCGGCTTTTCAGAAACCAGCTATAAATCTTTAAGTTTAGGAATATGTTGCATTTACTCGGGAAGAAAATGACCATCAAATTAATCAGACTAACTGTTCTAAGTAGCCTGCTTTTTGTTTCGTTGAATTCCAATTCGCAATATGTTGAACTTCACCAATATGATCATGATTTAAAACCCTATTATTTCGGTATAACATTAGGTGTAAATTCCCCCCGTTTTCAGTTAGAACTTCATCCCCGGTTTTTAGAATACGACAGTGTTTTAGTGGTTGAATCTAAAATTTCCAGTGGATTTTCACTTGGCCTTTTAGCAACAAAAAGAATAGATGAACGCTTTGAACTTCGTTTCAATCCTCAATTGATGTTTATGGAACGAAACCTGGAATACAACCTAAAATACCCCGACCCACTAGACGGAACAGATGTTATCAAAAAAGTAGAATCCATTATTGTTACGTTGCCGGTACAGGTTAAATTTTCTTCAGACCGGATTGGTAATTTTCGGGTGTACATGTTGGGTGGTGTAAAAGCAGATATCGACATGGCCTCCAATGCCAGTTCAAGAAAAGCGGAGGATTTAATAAAAATCAAAAAAAACGATATGGGGGTTGAAATCGGAATGGGATTCAATTTTTATTTTCCCAGTTTTATATTATCCCCTGAAATTAAAATTGGCAACGGGTTGAAAGATATTCATAGCCGTGACGAAAACCTGAAATACAGTAATATCTTAGATCGCATTATGTCAAGAATTGTTACATTCAGTATTCACCTGGAAGGTTAGAATTCAAATTCTCTCCGATGCATATTCCAGCGGATACCCGCCGAAATAACCGAAGTATTGGTTGATAATAAACTATTCGTAGAAACATCCGTTTTTCTATACAAAGCAGAAACTTCAAAAAACAGATTCTCTTTCCATTCATAAGAGAGTAATAAGCTTCCAAGCAAGACATTTGTTTCTAACCCCGACCCGATATTGTATCCATCATCTCTTCTACGATATGGAGGTATATTGGGTAAGAAAATATTACTTCCGAAACTTTCATTATTGATATCATTCCCCTGTTTATAATTGATCAACTTTCCCAGTATTAACCATTTGGATGCGGGTTGATAACGAACAACGCCAATGGTTTCCTGAAAATTGGCACCTAAAGGATGAGCTAACGGTTGATTGTAGTTGGTATAATTTGCAACCGAATCTCGATGAGAATAGGTAAAAGGTCTTACCCGGTTATGCTCAACCTGTAAATCCAGATTTTTGATATTAAATGCATCAATATATTTTACACCGGCCTGAATGGCCCATTTATTGGCCCACCATCCGCTGTTTGCTTTTAATTCTGATAATTTAAATTCATCCAGCATTAATTGGCCATAAACCTGAAAACGCTTTGCCACATTGGCTTTAAAATCCAATCCGGCTACCGAATTATCAAAACTTCCATTTTGCTGCTCAATAGATCGGTAAAATATTACTGGGTTCAGGTATCCAAAATCAAAGTGATCTTTGCGGCCAAATACAACCCCTTCAAACAATCCAATATTCAGATGCTTGCCGATGTTTATGTCTAGGTGATGCATAGCCGCATACTTTTTAGGTAAAAGAATATCAGCACCGGTTCTATGTGATGGAACCAGTTCCATAAAAAGATTCTGGTAATTGAATTTCCAGATCCGGGTATTCAATTTTAAAAACAAGGTATTATTAGAGAAGTCACTTAAGAACAAGCTTCGTTGTCCATTGCCAATGAAATTCCGATCGTAGCCAAAACTGATGTCAATATATTTTGTGGCATTAAAACTAATATAACCCCGTGCATCAAAATAATCCAATCCACCGGGATCTTTGAAGTCTTTATAAAACCCGGCTCCGGGTACTGCCTGCCTGGCAGCAACCCATTGTTGTACATACATTGGATCCCTTTCCTGGTTCTCCGTAACATAAGCTGCAAATCCAATCTTATCGGCTATCCGCCCACGTAAACTAACCCCTCTTGTATTCAAAAAAAGGTTTTGATCATTGTTTTTTTCCTTCGATAATACATACTGGATAACCGGATTAACCGCCAGAAAAAAATCAGCATTATTAACTTCAAACATATTAGCCGGTGATTGATAGAAATTTTTACCAACCGGTTTTTTACTTGCAAATTTATACCTGCTTTCAGTTACCCATTCTCTATTATTCATCAGCAACCGGTTCAGGTTATATTTATCTGCCTTACTCCATTTTTTTGATAACAGTGCTTCAGAACTTGTCTGGCTTTTTCCCCCTATTAGCTCAATAGCATCAATCTTCATTGCCAGGGCTTCCGCTTTTTGTATGATTGATTTGCGGCTAAGTGGCTGTATTTTGGAAAAATTCAATACGCTGTCAGTCTGTCCAAGAATTTCCATCCTTTCCAGGATGATTTTATCTTTTGAACCCTGTGTCAGAAAAGTTGTTTGAGAAAATGTTATGCATGGAAAAAGAAATATTGAAAGACAAAGGATGGATTTAATAAATTGCATGCAGTTGGTTCTTTAATTTAAAGCTTAAACAAGATATGCAAAATTACATTATTAAAAATATCTCCATCGTTAACGAGGGCAGTATAAATGTTTGTGACCTATTGATTAAGAATGGGCGTATTGAAAAAATTGCAGAAAATATTCAACCAACCTTTCCTGTACATGAAATAAATGGAGAAGGAAAATATCTTTTCCCTGGTGTTATTGATGATCAGGTGCATTTTCGTGAGCCGGGGCTTACACATAAAGCCACTATTTATACAGAATCGAAAGCTGCTGTGGCGGGAGGTGTTACCAGTTTTATGGAAATGCCAAACACGGTTCCACCGGCATTTACACAGGAGTTACTGGAAGAAAAATATCAGATTGGAAAGCAGCATTCATTAGCGAATTTTTCTTTCTTCATGGGTACATCCAACGAAAATGCGGATGAAGTATTACGAACTAATGCTAAAAGAAAAGATGTTTGTGGCATAAAGATTTTTATGGGGGCAAGTACCGGAAATTTGCTGGTCGATAATCCGGGAACACTGGATAAAATTTTCAGGGAAAGTGAATTGCTGATTGCTACGCATTGTGAAAATGAATGGCTCATTAAAAATAATCTGGAAAAATACAACCTGGCTAATCAGCCTTTACTACCCGAACAACATCCACTTATCAGAGATGAAGATGTATGTTACGAGTCATCGCTTTTTGCCATACAGATTGCCAAAAAATACAATACCCGCTTACATATTCTGCACATCAGTACAGAAAAAGAATTACAATTGTTTACCAATATGTTTCCGTTGAAAGAAAAACGGATTACGGCCGAAGTTTGTGTGCATCATTTACATTTTACCGGTGATGATTATGCCCGTTTGGGAAATCAGATAAAATGCAATCCGGCTATCAAGGCAGCACACAATAAAGAAGCATTGTGGAAAGCTTTGCTGGATGACCGTTTAGATGTTATTGCCACAGACCATGCCCCCCATACATTGGAAGAGAAAGGGTTTTTCCGGAATTCGGATGGAATTTTAATATCGAATAATCAAGCTTCCTATGCAGGTTTGCCGTTGGTACAACATCCTCTTTTAATAATGTTGCATTATCATAAACAAGGACGGATTTCATTAGAAAAAATTGCCGAGAAAATGAGCCATGCCGTAGCAGATTGTTTTCAGATTAGTGAAAGAGGATTTATACGGGAAGGCTATTTTGCCGATTTGGTAATAGTTGATATGAATGAAAAAACAATCGTTACAAAAGAAAATATTTTATATAAATGTGGTTGGAGCCCGTTTGAAGGTTTTGAATTTCCGGCAACAATTACACACACATTCATTAACGGTCAGCTTGCATTCGAAAACGGCGTTTTAAATGAATCAGAGAAAGGAATGCGTTTAAAATTCGAAAGAGATTAATTTGTTTTAAATTGAGTTTGATGATTCATGCATCACATACGTTTTATTAATTAATCGTGTAAGCTTTGATTCTCGACAACACTACTTATAATGACATTTCTATCTTTCATCAGGAAGAAGAATATTCTATTTTTCATAAATTAAATTTTACCCAAACCATTCGTGGTAAAGAATGGCTTCGCAGATACTTTAAAGAACCACAAAAAGACCTGAAGTCAATCATTGCCGTTCAGAATATCATTAAAACCTTATTGGAACATATTGATGAATGGCCAGTAGAAATAAGCAATGGCACCGTTTTGGTCATAGAAAAATTTTTTGATTACAATATAGATTTGATACCGGAAAATCCAAATCGTGTAAATAGCTTTATCTATAAATGGCTGCACGGTCCTGATTATTCAATGATAAAATATTCAGTCACGCATTTAATCGATTTTTATACCGGCATCCGCAAACTGATAAACCTTTTTGAAGGAAAAGAATTACCTGGCCAGATACAATTTTATATAGATCGTTTTGAAAAGCTGATGCAAAAATCAGCATTAATAAAATTATCCGAAACCAATAAGGAAGAAACTCTTTCTGTTAAAGAAAATTTATATTTCGGATATCATTTATTAGAAAACTATAAGGCTGATACATTGGAGTTGATAGACTTGTATGGGAGAATGGAAGCATGGTACTCTATGGCTGTTGCAATAAAAACCTATGCTCTTCATTTCCCGGATTTTGTAGAAAAGGAAACGCCATTAATCAATGCAAAAGGGCTTTATCATATACTATTACAAAAACCTGTTGCTTATGATTTGCAGATGGACCCCAATCAAAATTTTCTTTTTCTTACCGGGGCTAATATGGCAGGAAAAAGCACCTTGATCAAATCAGTTGGATCGGCTGTATTCCTTGCGCATATTGGAATGGGTGTTCCTGCCCAAAAAATGCAACTGAC
>JAYWCV010000099.1:0-3764 GCA_043780275.1 Chitinophagaceae bacterium | reverse complement strand
GATGGTTTGAAGATTGAATTTGATAATGATTGGGTACATTTAAGAACATCAAATACCGAACCGATCATTCGGATTTATGCAGAAAGTGATCATGAAACTACCGCCAATCATATTGCATTGCAATTAATGAAAGACATCAAGGAATTTACTGTATAATTTCAGAACGTTTATTTTTGCTAACGCTTATTTGAACAAAAGATAAAAATGGAAAGAATTTATTTCGACAATGCCGCTACTACTGCTTTAGATAAGGAAGTTTTGAATGCCATGTTGCCATTTATGACCAGTCATTTTGGGAATCCTTCATCGATATATTCCTATGGGCGGGAAACACGTCTGGCTATTGAAACTGCCCGAAAATCGGTTGCAAAAATTCTCAACGCACATCCGACTGAAATATTTTTTACCAGTGGCGGTACAGAAAGTAACAATACAGCTATAGCGGCTTCTATAAAAGATCTCGGATGCAGGCATATCATATCCTCTAAAATAGAACACCATGCCGTGCTGCATACCGTTGAGCATTATGGTTGTGGGGATAAAATTACTACCGGTTTTGTAAAACTATTACCAGATGGCCATATAGATTTGAAAGACCTGGAAGAAAAACTGGCAGCTCAGAAAGTTCGTAGCCTCGTTAGTCTAATGCATGCCAATAATGAGATTGGGAATATTTTAGATATTGAAGCGGTTGGAAATATCTGTAAAAAATATAATGCCATTTTTCATTCCGATTGTGTGCAAACTGTCGGGCATTACAAACTGGATTTACGCAGTTGCCCGATTCATTTTATTTCTGCATCCAGCCATAAATTTCATGGACCAAAAGGTAGTGGCATATTATATGTCAATGAAAATGTAAAGATCAATCCATTGATCTTAGGTGGTAGCCAGGAAAGGAATATGCGGGCCGGTACTGAAAACCTATACGGTATTGTTGGGTTTGCCAAAGCATTGGAATTGGCAACAGAAAAAATGGCCGAAGAAACGGAGCATATTCAGTCTCTAAAAACCCATATGATAAAACAACTTCGCAAAAAATTAGCGGTTGTAAGTTTTAACGGAGATGTAGAAGGTAAAAGTTTATATACTGTTTTAAGTGTCTCTTTACCTAAAACAGAAAAGTCGGAAATGATTCTTTTCAATCTGGATATCAATCATATTTGTGTGTCGGGTGGTAGTGCATGTACCAGTGGTGCGAATCAGGGTTCACATGTAATAGGAGCCATCAATAATAATCCAAACCAGGTAACCGTTCGTTTCTCATTCAGCAAAAACAATACGATTGAAGAAGTGGATTATGTAGTAACGAAATTGAAAGATTTTATTTAAACGCTTACAGGTATTTCAACGGATTGCGACGTGCAGATAAAATGTATTCTTTAATGTTCATCCAAAAAGCAATGATCATATAAATGACAATTGGCGAACCCATGGTTAGAAAAGAAATATAGATAAACCACATACGTATTCTGGAAGTGGCAATTCCCATTTTTTCACCAATAGCCGTGCAAACTCCAAACGCATGCCATTCAACGAAATTTTTAAAACGGTTCATAGCACTAAGATAGCTTTTTTTTGATTTTTGCTCTAATCCAAAACTGCATGATGTATACAAATTATAAATTCATGTCTTAATAACTTTGGTTATCAGTTTTTTTATCCCTTGTTTTTAATTAATTTCGCAACGATTCGAAAAAAGGTTTTTCAACAATAAATGCTTGATAAAAACCTGGATTCAATCGATAATGGATAGGATTGATTGCTCGATTATATGTTCAACAAAATAAATTCAACAAATGGTATTTGATCTCGATTTAATTAAGAAAGCTTATGCAGAAATGCCTGCAAAAGTTGATGCTGCCCGTAAAATGATTGGGAAACCGCTTACATTGACAGAAAAAATATTGTATGCGCATTTAACTGTTACAGCTTCAACTGCTCATTCTCGTGGAATCGATTATGTTGATTTTGCACCGGACAGAGTAGCCATGCAGGATGCAACTGCCCAGATGGCCTTGTTGCAGTTTATGACAGCCGGACGTTCAGCAGTAGCTGTTCCTTCAACGGTACACTGCGATCATTTGATTCAGGCAAAGACAGGTGCTACAGCAGATTTAGCAACGGCTATAGAAACGAATAAAGAAGTGTATGATTTCCTTTCATCAATTTCTAACAAATACGGAATTGGATTTTGGAAGCCAGGTGCAGGTATCATTCACCAGGTTGTTTTGGAGAATTATGCATTCCCGGGTGGAATGATGATTGGAACAGATTCTCACACACCCAATGCAGGTGGTTTAGGTATGGTTGCAATTGGTGTTGGTGGTGCTGATGCAGTAGATGTCATGGCCGGTTTACCATGGGAGTTAAAAATGCCAAAAATTATTGGTATCAAATTGTCTGGTAAAATGAGTGGTTGGACCAGTGCAAAAGATGTGATTTTAAAAGTAGCAGGTATACTTACTGTAAAAGGTGGTACCGGAGCTATTGTGGAATATTTTGGAGAAGGTGCAGCAAGTATGAGTGCAACCGGAAAAGGAACAGTTTGTAATATGGGTGCCGAAATTGGTGCAACCTGTTCATTGTTCGCTTATGATGATAAAATGGCCGACTATCTAAAAATTACTTCTCGAGCTGAAGTTGCAGAATTGGCTAATGGTATCCGTGAATACCTTTGCCCAGATCCGGAAGTGGTTGCAGATCCAGCAAAATATTATGACCAGGTCATTGAAATTAACCTGGATGAATTGGAGCCATATGTTAATGGTCCATTTACGCCAGATTTGGCAACACCCATTTCTGAAATGGCCGCAGCTGTAGCTGCTAACGGTTGGCCAGCTAAATTGGAAGTAGCGTTAATCGGAAGTTGCACCAATTCATCTTACGAAGATATCAGCCGTTCGGTAAGTATCGTAAAAGATGCACAAGAAAAAGGATTGAAATTGAATTCAGAATTTACCATCACTCCCGGATCTGAGTTGGTTCGATATACTATTGAAAGAGATGGTTTCATTAAAACATTTGAGGAAGTTGGAGGAGTTGTTTTGGCGAATGCCTGTGGACCTTGTATTGGACAATGGGCCCGCCATATTGATGATCCGAACAGAAAAAATACCATCATCACTTCTTTCAATAGAAATTTTGCAAAAAGAAATGACGGTAATGCAAGCACACATGCATTTGTAGCATCACCGGAAATTGTAACGGCCATGGCTATTGCCGGAACCATTGCATTCAATCCATTAACCGATAAATTAAAGAATGCGAATGGGGAAGAATTTTTACTGGCAGAGCCAAGTGGTTTTGAATTACCCCCAAAAGGATTTGATGTGAAAGATGCAGGATATCAGGCGCCTGCAGAAGATGGAAGTCAGATTCAGGTTGTTGTTAGTCCGGATTCTAAAAGATTACAATTGTTGGAAGCATTCAAAGCTTGGGAAGGAACCGATTTGATAGGAATGAAATTATTGATTAAGGCAAAAGGAAAATGTACAACCGATCATATTTCGATGGCTGGTCCATGGTTGAAATTCCGTGGTCATTTGGATAATATCAGTAACAATATGTTGATTGGAGCAATCAACTATTACAATGAAAAAACAGATAATGTAAAAAATCAATTGACTGGTGAATACGGAACTGTTCCTGATACTGCAAGAGCTTATAAAGCAGCAGGAGTAGGAACTGTAGTAGTTGGTGATGAAAATTATGGTGAGGGAAGCAGCCGAGAACATGCTGCTATGGAGCCACGTCATTTAGGC
>JAYWCV010000098.1:0-7715 GCA_043780275.1 Chitinophagaceae bacterium | reverse complement strand
GTAAAAGAACCAACCAATATCAATGCATTGGCAGATGAATATTTAAGATTAGCGTATCATGGATTAAGGGCAAAAGACAAGTCTTTCAATGCAACAATGAAAACTGATTTTGATGAAACGATTGGCAACATCAATATCATTCCGCAGGATATAGGAAGGGTGATTTTGAATTTGATTAATAATGCATTCTACGCCTCGTCCGCCGTAGCCTTGGCGAAGGTGGATGCGGCCCCCCTGCCCCCGCAAGGGGGGTTCTCAGACCCCGATTATAAACATGTTCCTACTGTTTGGATAAGTACAAAAAAGGTTGGTGATAAGGTTTTCATTTCTGTTCGTGATAATGGCCCCGGTATTCCCCAAAAAATTCTTGACAAAATATTTCAACCATTCTTTACTACCAAACCAACAGGCCAAGGAACAGGGTTGGGATTGAGTTTGAGCTATGATATTGTGAAAGCACATGGAGGTGAGTTAAAGGTGAAAACTATGGAGGGTGAGGGAAGTGAATTTATTGTTGAATTACCCTTAAACAAATAGATAATGAAAAAAATTGCAGGTCTTTTCCTTTTATGCTTATTGTCACAGCAGGTCTTTGCACAGAGCAAGCACCAATCCATAATTGACAGTATAAAGCAGGAACTTTCTATAAACAATATTGATACCACTACCGTCCTTACAATGGTAGAACTAGCTGACCAATATAAGTTCTCAAATGTTGACTCTGCTTTGGTTTATGGACAGAAGGCCCTTGTGGCATCACGAAAAATAAAATTTCAGGAGGGGGAATATAAATCCCTTTTTATAATGGGATATGCACTTTCGATGGCAGGTAATAGCACAAGGGCTTTGGAATTGGAGTTGAAGGCCTTGCGGATCACTGAGAAATACAATTTTACGATTGGCCGTGGGCAAATACTTAATAGGCTTGGCATAATATACAGGTCAGCAGGAGATTTTTCCTCATCACTGTTTTATCATAAACAGTCAAAGCAGCTGTTCGACTCAATTCATAATTACAGTATGGCTGTTCCGGCACAAGTATATCTTGGGATTACCTATTACAGATTGAATGAACCAGACTCGGCTTTATTTTACTCCCTCATGGCAGACAGAAATATTAAACGATATGGTGATGAGATCATGAGTTGTCCTAATTTAATTACGCTGGGAAGGATTGAATTAAACAACGGTCATGTACAGCCTGCTCATAATTATTTTCAACAAAGCCTGTCGGCTGGTTATTTAATAGACCAATATTTCTTTACAAAAACAGCAAACATTGAAATTGCAGAGATATATCAACAGGCCGGGCAAAGTGATTCTTGTATCTATTATGCACAAAGGGCTCTTGATGATGCGCAAAAAAACGGCAGTGGCCTTTCAATTGCTGAAGTCAGTATTTATTTGTCTTCGTTATACGAAAAAAGCAACCCAGAACTTGCACTTCGTTACCACAAAATGGCAGTGGCAGCTTTAAAGAAAATTAACAATCTGGACAATCTGAATGCCATTCAGAACCTGATGGCATTTGATGAAGAAGAGCGACAATTCGAAATAGCAACTACGCAAGCTGCCTATCAAAATCAGGTTAGACAATATGCATTACTAACTGGTTTAGGTGTGTTCCTTTTGATTGTGTTTTTTCTATACCGTAACAACAAGCAAAAACAAAATGCAAATGCATTGTTGCATCATGAAAAAGAACAGGTCAATACACAAAAACTTAAAGCTGAAAAAGCACTTTCCGAACTTAGATCGACCCAGGCTCAACTCATTCAATCAGAAAAAATGGCTTCGTTGGGTGAACTCACTGCAGGCATTGCCCATGAAATTCAGAACCCGCTGAACTTTGTAAATAATTTTTCGGAAGTGAGTACAGAGTTGGTAGATGAAATGAATGATGAAATAACAATGGGCAATAAGCAATCGGCAACAGGCAATTTGGAACAGGCAAATATTCATTTGCATAATGCCACGGAAATTGCTAATGACTTAAAGCAAAATCTTGAAAAAATAAACCACCACGGCAAACGGGCTGGCGATATTGTAAAAGGAATGCTTCAACACAGCCGAACCAGTACCGGGCAAAAAGAGCTGACAGATATTAATAAACTTGCCGATGAATATTTACGGTTGGCTTATCATGGATTAAGAGCAAAAGATAAAAGTTTCAATGCAACGATGAAAACAGATTTTGATGAAGGTATTGGGTTGATAAAAATTATACCACAGGACATTGGCCGTGTTGTTCTCAATCTAATTACCAATGCGTTTTATGCAGCCTCCCTGCCCTCCAAAGCCCGCCCGGATGACCCGGTCGGACGGGGAGGGTTCTCAGACCCCGTCTACAAGCATGAACCAACTATATGGGTGAAGACATCGAAGAACCCCCCATCGGGGGGCAGGGGGGCCGAAGTTTTTATAAGTGTAAAAGATAATGGCCCCGGCATCCCTCAAAAAGTATTAGACAAAATATTTCAACCCTTCTTTACAACCAAACCAACCGGGCAAGGAACGGGATTAGGTTTGTCTTTAAGTTATGATATTGTAAAGGCACATGGTGGGGAAATAAAAGTAGAGACCAAAGAAAATGAAGGAACGGAGTTCACTATTCAATTACCCATTTAAATAAACCAATGATAAAAACAGTAACACTATCCATTCTTCTTACCCTTACAGCATGCATCGGTTTTGCACAGCAAAAGAAAATTGCATTTGAAAAATATGGCGTAGCCGAGGGCCTGCCGGAAGAATCTGTAATAGGTATAATACAAGATGACAAGGGCTTTATCTGGTTTGCTACACAAAGAGGCCTGGTTAAATATGATGGCTACCGCTTTAAAGTTTTTAAACAAGCTTCAGATAAAGGGGATACCACAGATTTACAAATAAGAAACATTGGTGGGGGACTATTAAGAGCAAAGGAAGGTAAGATATGGATGGCTGAAAATAGAGGAGAAGGTGTCATTAGTTCGTTTGACCCGCTTACTGAAAATTTCAGAAATTATTATCCTATCGACAATACTACCAAAGCTGACGATGAAAGTGTAACTCGCTTGTTATTTGAAGATGAAGAAGGTAATTTCTGGTTCAAGAATGGATCAGATTTGACAAGACAGTATAGTACTTACAGTCTTAATCCAACAACCGGAGAAGTAAAACACTACCCGATTGCTGATATAAATGGCAGTAGTCAATTTGGGAGAAATTCTGGTACCCTTGAATCATCCGGTACTATCTGGCTGCTGGATGACAAAAAAAATATCAACCGTTTAAACACCCAAAAGAATGGTTTTGAAATCATTATCCCTGCCGGAAAGGATATTTTGCAATCTGGCAAAGCAGATACGATCAGGCAGATCACCAAAGCAAGTGCTAACGGGTTATTACTTACCGGCAGGCATGGTCTTTATATTTTTGACAGTAAAAACCAGAAGATCGTAAAAAGCTATGTTCACCAAACGGGCAATGACAATGGAATAGCCGATTCTGTTAGTTATGCTGTTGAAGATATTAACGGACAATATTGGGTAATCCATAGAAAAGGAATTCTCTCTTTGATAGACCCGGCTTCAGATAGGATCCAAACCTTTACCTACGGCAGCAACTCTTTCCCATTTCAAAAAGGAATTGATCTGATAGAGACTTTTTTCGTTGTTAACCAAAACAAAGAGGGCATTTTGTTTCAAACCTGGTCAGGTTTGGGAAAACCTACATTTTTTATACACTATCATTTTACAAAAAAAACCTTCAGCATTTTAGATTACAATTTCAATCTTGCGGGTAATCCTTTACCCCGAACTCCATATCCCTATTATTCTTTACGGGACCGTTCAGGTTTGTTATGGTTGGGCACCCGGCCCGGCTTGTATAAACAGGCGCCTAAGAAACAACAGATGGATCTTTTCCGCTATCGTGCCAGCGACCCTCAGGGTTTTCCATCGGATAGTATCAATTATTTATTTGAAGACAGTAAAAAAAGATTGTGGGTAGGTACTGCCAACGGACTCGCCTTGTACCAACCCGGCCAGGAAAATTTTAAAGTATTCAAGAACAATCCCTCCAATGGATCATCTATCAGCAACAATGCTATTACCACGGTGCAGGAAGATGCCGATGGAAAAATATGGGTAGGTACCCGTAATGGTCTGAATCTGTGGCAGGAAGCTACGGGCACTTTCAAACGATTTTTCTATAGTCCAAAAGAAATCAACAATTGTGCTTTTATTTTTCCCGACAAACAGCAGCGGCTCTGGCTTTCAATCCGGGATAAAGGCGTTTTTGTATTGGATAAAAATACCGGCAGGATTATAAAAAGCTTTGTTCCCGATGCCAAAAATCCCGCTTCCCTTAGCAGCAAGCAAATTGGCGTATTTTACCAGGATTCAAGGGGAAATATTTGGCTGGGCGACAGAGAAGATAATCAATTCGGGTTATACCGGTTGAATGAAAGAGAAGAAGGGTTTACCCATTATATGCCTGTATCAGGAGACAGCACTTCTATAAGCAACAATGAAGTATATTGTCTTGCGGAAGATGGAAAAAAACGTTTGTGGATTGGTACGGATGGAGGTTTGAATTTATACCATCATGACAAAAACAACTTTACTGTTTTCAGGAAATCCCAACTTAATTCAACTGATATATTTACAACAGACAAAACCGGAGAACCCTGGTTTGGAACTTATGGTGCCGGGCTTGTATCCATAGATGTTGAGAAGGGCACCATTACAGCCTATGGTGAATCAAAGGGTTTGTTACATAACGATTTAAATTCTACCAGAAATGGAAGAATTGCTAAAGATATTTTTGGACGGTTTTGGCAACCTACCCAAAGGGGTTTATCCGTATTTGACCCGGAATCGAAATCATTTGTTTCTTATTTTGAAAAAGACGGTTTCCAGCCTTATGACAGGAGCTATGTATCAATTGCTACCAGTAACGGTGATATTTGGATTGGGGGCTCCAATGGTCTTAATCGTATTGTACCGGCCAACCTGCTGAAAAAAGATACAACGGTTCCTTCAATCGTCATTACACAAATGAGCATCAACGACTCTCTCTATTCAAAACCCGATGGAACTATTTTTAAACAATCGGTGGCTTACACCACAGATATTGAGTTGAAGTATTGGCAGAAGAATTTGAGTTTTGATTTTGTAGCTCTGCATTACCTGCGGTCAGAAGACAACCTGTACAGCTGGAAGCTGGAGAATTATGATAAGAATTGGTCGGCCCCTTCCAAAGAAAGAAAAGCATCTTATACCAATCTTTCACCGGGCAAATATATTTTCCGGGTAAAAGCATCCAATGCCGATGGGGTATGGAATGAAGAAGGCATCGCCATGACCATCACCATTCTCCCGCCCTGGTGGCTCACCTGGTGGGCTTATTTGTTGTATGCTTTATTATTTATAGGTGCATTACGAACATTCAGTCTTTGGCGTGAGCGGAAGTTGCGAAAGGAAAAAGAGGAACTGCAGCAAAAGGTAGAGGAAAGAACTGTTGATTTGAGAAAGTCATTGGATGATTTAAGAACCACACAGTCACAACTTATTCAATCAGAAAAAATGGCATCGCTTGGAGAACTCACTGCCGGCATTGCACATGAAATTCAAAACCCGTTGAACTTCGTTAATAATTTTTCTGAAGTAAGTACAGAGTTGGTGGATGAAATGAATGAAGAATTGGCAAAAAGCAATGAACAATTGGCAATGGGCAATATGCAAACTGCAAAAGACAATATGCAATTGGCAAGTGAGATTGCAAATGATTTGAAAATGAATTTAGAAAAAATAAATCACCACGGTAAAAGAGCAGGCGATATTGTAAAAGGCATGTTACAACATAGCCGCAGCAGCAGTGGTATAAAAGAACCAACCGACATTAATAAACTGGCCGATGAATATTTACGGTTGGCCTATCATGGCTTAAGAGCAAAGGATAAATCATTCAATGCAACCATGAAAACAGATTTTGATGAAACGATTGGTAACATCAATATCATTCCACAGGATATAGGAAGGGTGATTTTAAATTTAATTACCAATGCGTTTTATGCAGCCCCCCTTCCCCCCGAAGGGGGGTTCAAAGAACCTAACTATAAACATGAACCTACGATATGGGTGAGTACAAAAAAGGTTGGCTATAAAATTTTGATAAGTGTAAAAGATAATGGGCCAGGTATTCCACAAAAAATACTTGACAAAATATTTCAACCCTTCTTTACCACCAAGCCAACTGGGCAGGGAACGGGCTTGGGTTTATCGTTGAGTTATGATATAGTGAAAGCGCATGGTGGCGAGTTGAAAGTGGAAACTAAAGAAAATGAGGGTACAGAGTTTATTATTCAAATACCAATTAACTAAATAATGAAATCATTCATAAAAATATCGCTATTGCTTTTGCTCCCTTTTTTTGTGGAAGCTCAAGAACAAACCTCGCAACAAAAAAAAGATAGCTTGTGGCATGCTTTACGCATCGCTTCAACTGACTCTTCACGCTTTAGGAATGCCATTCGGCTTGCATTTGCTTATTCTGAGAACAACAGGGACTCTGCACTTCATTATTACGAAATGGCCTTGCCCCTTGCTGAAAAAAATAATAAGACACTAAATGTTGCAAGTGCATTAGCTGGGAAGAGTTATCAATTAAACCACATTGGCCGATATGGAGAGGCGCTTCAATGCATATTGCGTGGTGTAAAGATTGCAGAAAACCCTGCCAACGAAAATAAAATTTTTGAACTGCCTAAAGATGTTGACTTCAAGGAAAACAGGTTAAATACCCTGGCACAATTACATATGTTTTGGGCTTCTCTTATGAGGAGGATGCAAGATACCGCTCAAACCATGTTTCACTATACCGAATCGAAGAGAATTGCTGAAGAAGCTGGCAATGATGAATTGGTGGCAAATATAAATGTGAACCTTGGAGATTTTTTTATTGATTTAGGCAAACTGGATTCTGCTATTCTTTTCGAGCAAGCTGCGTTGGAAATATTTCAAAAGAATGGGATGAAGGGCAATGCGGGCTCAGCATATAGAAGGATTGGCACGATTTACCAGAAGCAAGGAGACATAAAGAAGGCTGTGGAGAACTGGCATCTTGCCATTTACTGGTACAAAAAACGAAACAATCAAATCAATCTGGCCCAGGCTTATAGTTTTTTGACTTCTTTATACCAGAACGAAAAAAGTAAAGATTCAAGTTTATACTATGCCAGAAAGCAGTTGGCAGTTTTAAAATTGGCAGAGTCGAAAGACATGGGTGCAGCTTATTCTAATTTGTATAAAAGTTTTGAACTCAACGGCAATATAGACAGTGCATACATCTACAAGGGTCTTGCTTTACAGGCAACAGAAAAGGCACTTGAAGACAAGGTGATAAATCTCGTAGCTTTTCAAAAAGAAGCTTTTAAAGAAAAGGAACGGTTGCAGCAACTGGAGCAGGAAAAGATTGAAACAAAAAACAAACTACGAAATTATACCCTGTTTGGTGTATTGGGTGTATTTCTAGTTATAGGGTTATTACTTTACCGAAATAATCGCCAAAAACAAAAGGCAAATGGGATTTTGCAAGAGCAAAAAGATAAAGTAGAAAGTACTTTACATGAACTAAAATCCACCCAATCCCAACTCATCCAATCGGAAAAAATGGCTTCATTGGGAGAATTAACGGCAGGCATCGCCCATGAAATTCAAAACCCATTAAAC
>JAYWCV010000097.1:0-4369 GCA_043780275.1 Chitinophagaceae bacterium | reverse complement strand
GACTTATTCATTTTGAAGTTAGACATGTTCGGGAATTTTGCATGGGTAAAAACGATCGGAGGTACAAATTCAGTTATCGGGGAAAGCATTACAAGAGATACATTGGGAAACTTATATTTGTCTGGCTATTTTACAGATACCGTAGATTTTGATACCGGCCCAGGAGTATTAAATTTAATTGCCGGAGGAGATGCTAATAGCTTCATTTTAAAACTTGACAGTTCGGGAAATACGATATGGGCAAAGTCATTTGTTAGCCTGAATTTTAATGTTGGGTTCTTTATTACGGTTGATAACCAAATGAATGTTTACACAACAGGTTGGTTCAGGGATTATGCAGACTTTGATCCGGGTTCCCCTGTTTTCAATTTAACATCAGGGTTTGGTATTTTTATTTCTAAATTAGATAACAACGGAAATTTTGTGTGGGCCAAATCGATTGGCGGAAATCATGGTGGTGGTATTGGTCGTGGAATTGCATTCGATAATTCAGGAAATTTTTATGGAACAGTTGACTTTGACACCGGACCTGCGGTATTTAATCTAACGTCTAACTCAATCGGTTACCATGATGTATTTGTTGCGAAATTAGACACCATTGGAAATACACTTTGGGCAAAATCAATTGGTGGTTCGAAGCACGACTATTGTTACTCAATTGGACTCGATGCATTAGACAATATTTATTTGGCAGGATATTTTGAAAGTCCTTCTTTACAGGTTGGTTCGGAAATAAGAGTTAATGCTGATAGCACAAATGGCTCATCCGATATTTTTATTGCCAAAATTGATCACTTGATTACAGGCATAGAAACCATCAATAAGCATGATTTATTTTCTCTTTATCCTAATCCGACAAATGATTACTTCACAATTGATCTTGGAGATAATTATTCAAAATTAATTGGATATAAATTACGAATTGTAAATGTACTTGGCACGACCGTTTATTCTATTAAAATTGCTCAACAGAATTATATAGTGGATCGAAAGGCATGGACAAGTAATGGTGTTTACTTTGTCTATTTGTTAGATGCAAGTGAAAACCTGGTTGATGTGAGGAAGATTGTTATGCAGTAGATTAAATATTAATTGAGAAAAATAAGCCTCACGATTCACTTTGGAAACCAATGGAGAATATGGATTATGTTTTATGTAGGTAGAGTAATATGGGTGATACGCAATTCTTAATTGAGTTGATTTTCAATATCACTCAACTTCACTGAACAAGATAAAATTATAAGAGCGGAACGAGTAAAAGAATTTTTATAAAGTAATATTTCATTAGATGAAAAAGAAAGAAAAAGTAAAAGTTAATCTTCCTATACCAATTTTCCCAATGCAAAGAAAAGAATTGGAACCATTCCTTGGTGCATTTGTAATTGAGTTTGAAAACTTAATGGAGGTTTTACGAGGCACAATAAATTCAGTTTTACACAAGGTCGGTTTGAAAGATACAATCTATAGTGAAATTTTAATGTACGATTCAACAGGTAAAAATTTAGCTGATTATTACCATGCAACCTTAAAGCAGTACTTTCCCAAAACATTTATTCCACCTCCACCAGAGAAAGCACCGAGTATTCCACCTGATGAAGAATTAATTCACAAGTTTATTGAAGTTGTTTTTGATAAAGTTGGAGAAGCTTGTACATTAAGGAATGTAATTTTACATTCTTATTGGCAAATTATGTATTTGATAAATGATGAACCAACATTTATTGGTGACAGGTTTGGAGTCAATAAAACTTATGGATTAAATCCAAAATATCCTGATACCATTTCAAAAGCTCAATTTCCAGCTGTGACGGACTTACCTCTCCCCCCGCTTCGACGGCCATCCGTCCGTTGCATTAAAAGTACGATCGATTCAATCTTTTACAAACCCGGTAAATACCGCCGCGGACATTCGTCCGCAATTAAAGTATCAATTTCAAATAATTAATTCGGCGTGAGCATGTAACAAAATTTTATATCTTTGTTTCTCTTACCCTTCTAACCTCTTTTAAATGAAATATTTTTCTCTGCTATTAATCTTTTTCAGTTCAGTTGGGTCAGGATTTTGCAATACGGGGGATTCACTGGTTTATACGCTGTCCACTTGTACCGACTACACTCCGCCACGGAATATATCCCTATACATTGATACATTCAATCAGAGCAATCTTCGTGTTGCCAGGGTTGGACTTGTATGGAAAAACAACAGTTGGAGAAAACTAACCTATAAACAATACGTTTTCGATGCTGCTCAAAATCTGATCGAAAATAACTATTCAGATTCTGACAGTACTTCCGCTGACCAATTCAGGTTGACTACTACCATTCAAAATACTTATAATGGTTTCAACCAATTAATCAATCGGTATGACCAAAATTTTAATACGAATATTACCCTAAACACCCTTCATATTCAAAATGCAAATAGCCTTGACAGCTTAATCGAAATAACCAAATGGGATGGTTCCAATTGGGTGGATAGCAGCCGTTCTTTTTATTACTACAATTTATCAGGAAAAATAATACAAATTGTTACTCAGAACTTTATTAATGGAGCCTTTCTGAATTCAGGTCGAACGGATAATACCTGGTCAGGACAATTAAAACTAAACACGATAGATTATCAATGGAATCAGGGAAATTTAACCTGGGATTACAGTTCGCTTGACAGTAATGTCTATGACATAAACAATAGGATTACGGACCATTTTAACTTCATTTATAATTCGGGAACAAGTTCCTGGGACAGTCTGGTTTGGGATCAAAATTTAAACAATTACTATAGTTGGGGTATGTCGATTTCTTTCTATTATTACTACTATGCGAATGGTTGGTACCAATTACCTTTTTATAGTACAGGCTATTATGACACGTTAGACAAACCGTTAAGATATTTCGGAAGTGGTACGATTTCCAGTAATTCATGGCTTTACTATTATGATGCAGCAGGAAATCCCGATTCGAGTGTGTATGCTTATGTTTCAGAAGATATTGGGGATGAAACAATGTTGATCCGGTACTTTTATCCGGGCTCTAATCCTGTATTCTTCGCCGGTGATGACCAATCGTTATGCGCCAATGATTCTGTAAAAATGAATCCGTTTTTTCTCAGTGGAACATATCCGCCATATACATTTTCCGGCGGGCCGGGAATAGTTGTTCGAAGTAATAATGTAGACAGCTGTTACATTAACCCGGTCAGTTCCCGCTATTATGTTTTAAATGTAACGGATAGTATAGGAAATACATTCTCTGATTCCGTCTATGTTGAAGTCTTTCCGGTTCCCGATCCAACTCTCTATTTCAACGGAAGTAATGTAAAATGTTTCGGTGATTCTCTTCGACTTTATACAAATACGACGGGTGTTTCATTTGCTATTTGGCAGAATAGTTCTTCTATTATTTCAGTAAGTCCTGATCTCTATGTTTCCTCTACTGATGATTATTGGTTTACCAACGTTGGATTAAACGGCTGCAGAATAAACTCCGATACTCAGAATGTATTTTTCAGGCAACCTCAGATTTCTATATCAACCGGACTTATTTCAGCGCAAGGTATTTGCGATGGCAGTTTGTCAATAACGTCTGTCGATTCAATACCACAAACCTATTTCTGGTCGACCGGTGATACAACATCATCCATAAATTCTTTATGTGTCGGAACATATTATCTGATTGTTACAGATTCCATGTCCTGTCTGTTACAAGATACTATTTCATTGACAGAACCACCATCGTTCAATATTTCCTACTCCGATTCAATCTGCACCGGGTGTTCTAATGGCTTTATAGCGTTACAAACAAGCGGTGGATGCGGAGTTCCAATTATCACGTGGATACCTTCCATCGGAACGTATGCTAATGATACGATTTCCGGATTACCGGGAGGAAATTATACTGTTTGTCTTGAAGATTGTATTCAGCAAATATATTGTCAGAATATTTTTATTTATGAAAGTCCACTTGAAATAGTAACTCAAAAAGCGAATGAGATAACTATTCATTTTAATCCTGCAACAAATTTAGTTTCATTTACAGGTCCTTCCACCATGGAAAATATTCAACTGAAAATATTTGATTCGTCTATGAAGTTCATTTCAAACGAATCATTCAAATCATTTCCATTTGAAGTTGATAATAGAAAGTCTGTTTCCGGAATTTACTTTATTGAATTAGTTCTTGGCAATCAAATCATCAAAAAAGATAAACTGGTTATCATCAGAAATTAAAATATTAACTTATTCAAAACAGAATCATTACTTCCTCCCCGCCTCGCTGTGAAGGATTTGCAATCCTTCACTTCCTTCACGCAGATTTTCAATCTGCAGTTAAGTGCTTATACGATTCCAAATTTACAAGTCGTTTGTAAGTA
>JAYWCV010000096.1:0-10914 GCA_043780275.1 Chitinophagaceae bacterium | reverse complement strand
TGTTTGCCACCGGCCAATCCTAAATCTATCCGTTCTATATCATACGCATAATGGGCAATATTGTATTCACTCATGGGTAGTTTTAGCTTTTCGCAAAATGCACCCAGTATGGCAACAACCAAGGTTGAAGAAGTGCCAAGCCCTGAACCAGCGGGAGCATCCACAAATGTTGATAAACGGAATCCGGTATCCGGAAATCCATGATCTTTTTTAATTCGATTGTAGACTCCTTTCAATAAATCCAATGTGCCATCAATTGGCAACTCCTGCAATATTTCAAATTGCTGTTCTTCCTGTCTGTCCAATGCAGATACAATAATTTTATTTTCATGGATAGGTTCTATCGTTGCATAGGCATGCAGGGAAAGTGTTGCATTCAAAATGGTTCCACCATAGAGGTCACTGTATGGACTTACATCTGTACCGCCACCAGCCAATCCAATTCTTAAAGGTGCTTTACTTCTTACAATCATCTTGGTATTTGGAAATTATTTTTTTATTGATCCGGCTAAATTATTACTATTTGGCTTTAGTTGCGTCGCACTCTTGTACTGCTTATGTTCTATTCAGCAAGTTTGAAAATACAGTTTACCAGATTCGACCAGGAATATTTTTCTTTTTCGCTGCGAAGTTGTGGAAGAAAGTAATCTTCTCCTAATTCAAAATATCGAAGTATTGCATCTGCTATAGCTGTTGGTTCAGGTTCTGTAACCAGTCCAACTTTTTCATGAGGTACAAGAGACGGAAGTCCACCGACATTTGTTACAAT
Source organism: Chitinophagaceae bacterium (assembly GCA_043780275.1). GTDB lineage: Bacteria > Bacteroidota > Bacteroidia > Chitinophagales > Chitinophagaceae > MGR-bin208. The sequence continues at coordinate 10,145 of JAYWCV010000096.1, read as the reverse complement.
CATCGGTTTTTCAAAATGATAGGCAAGGGGAGTAACTCCACTTTGTGTAGCATTTCTGTAGGGTTGCACAACCACATCGGCAGCAGACAAAAAATATTTCACTTTTGAATCGGGAATGAAATCAGTTTTTAAAATTAATTGATCCCGAATGCCAAGTTCTTCAATCAGCTTAGTATAAATTGCTTCATCTTCATAATATTCTCCGGCAACCAATAATTTGATTCCTGTATTTTTTATCCGTTCATCGGCCATGGCCTTAAACAATATATCAAGTCCTTTATAATTACGGATAAATCCAAAAAATAAAAGCAGTTTCGTTTCACTTTCAATTCCTAATTCTTTTCTGGCAATCAACTTGGGTATGCTTGCACCAAAACTATCATACAATGGATGCTGAACCAGTTGAGCCGGTTTATTGGTTTCAAATGTCCTCAGGTCTTTCAAAACCTGGTCACTCATAGTTACAAAAGCATCACAGGTTTTTAAAAAATAACGGGTGAACAAATGATCACCAAGCCTTTTTTCGTGCGGGATGATATTATCTGCAATGCAAACAATTTTTGTATGCTTATTTTTTTTTACTCTTCGTAAAATGGTTCCCAGAGCAGGACCCATAAAAGGCAACCAGTATCGGACAATGATCAGGTCCGGATTTTCTTTTCTTAATCGATTGCCAACCCGGATCCAATTTAAAGGATTAATAGAATTTATGGCCGGTATTATTTTCAAATTTTTGGGTGCAGGATCGTTACTGTATTGTGTTTTACCCGGAAATAAAAAAGAAGGGTATTGCAGGGAGAAGGACCAGATTGAGCAATCATTTCCCTGTTCAATAAACTCTTTTGCCAGCCGTTGATTAAACGTGGCAAGCCCACCACGTAACGGATACCCGGGTCCGAGAATAATTATTTTTTTATGCTGACTTGTATTTGACACGTACTATTTTTGGATTTTCAGTAAAGGCAATAATACTAAATCGAAATTGGTTATTGTATATCTCCGATTTTCTTTTCGATTAAATAATTATTTCTGCCCGGGGCATTTCTGGAAATTAATTCGGCAATGAATCCAGCTAAAAAGAGTTGCATTCCTATTATTAATGCGGTCAATGCCAGGTAAAATCCGGGGCGGTTTGTTAAAGGATAACTCGCATCTAAAAATTTAGATATGATCAGGTATATCGAAATTCCCAATCCGGCAAAGAAAAAAATACTTCCCCATAAACCAAAGAAATGCATGGGTCGTTTTGAAAATTTGCCGACAAAAGTAATAGAAAGTAAATCCAGGAAACCGTTTACAAATCGTTCCCAACCAAATTTGGTTACTCCATATTTACGAGCCCTGTGTTCAACTACTTTCTCAGCAATCTTATTGAAACCGGCCCACTTGGCAATAACAGGAATATATCGGTGCATTTCACCATATACTTCAATACTTTTTACCACTCGGCTCTTGTACGCTTTCAGTCCGCAATTAAAATCGTGTAATTGAATTTTGGAAACTTTACGTGTTACTGCATTGAAGAACTTAGAAGGAATATTTTTGGTCAGCGTATTGTCGAAACGTTTCTTTTTCCATCCGCTTACCAAATCAAATCCACCTTCCTTGATCATATTGAATAAACCGGGAATTTCATCCGGACTATCCTGCAAATCTGCATCCATAGTGATGACTACATCCCCTGATGCCGCACGGAATCCCTCGTTCAATGCACCGGACTTTCCGTAATTACGCTGAAACTTAATTCCTTTAATACAAAAATTTTTTGCAGACAGGTTCTCAATAACTGACCAGGAATCATCATTACTTCCATCATCAATTAAAATGATTTCATAAGAATACTGATTCGTATTAGCTACACGGGTTATCCACTCGCATAATTCGGGCAGGGATTCCTCCTCGTTATATAAAGGGACAATGATGGAAATATCCATTATTCGATGGTTTGGTCTAAAGGATTAACCTGGTCTTTTTTAGTGATGGCTGCTCCAATTGCCGAGCCAATAGCACCCAGAATTACAAAGAATATCAATGTGCCTCCGACAATACCTATCCAGAAGAATTTTTTTCCTATTTCTAAAGCCTGATCAATTTTATCATCCGATAGGTTTCCTGCTTCTTCCATTTTCTGACGGGCCATTTCAAATGCCTGTTCTTTTAATTCAGGAAATATCACATTGAAAATAATCAGGAACCCAATGAATATGATCGTTAAAACAGAAGTTGTTTTGAATCCATATGCAAATAATTCACCAAAACTCAGCGAATTATTCATGGTACTGCCATGCATCCGTACAAAGATGATGATGCCCACAATCATGATCAAATAACTGATCATTCCAAGAGACTGATTGGCTGCTTGTCCCAAGAAGTTTAATGCAATTGAATAAACAATTAAAATGGCAGCTATTAATAATCCTGCCTGTAAATGACTAATCGGTTTACGTTCTTCCATTTGAGTGTTAGTTTTATTTGTTCAAAAATAGTTGGTCTTTATTAATTATCCCTATAACTTTTCCGGTAAATTCTTTATTTATAAAAGGCGAGTTTTTTGATTTAGATTGAATGGCTTCTTTCGTGAATGTCCATTTTTCGGTTGGGTTAAATAAGGTAAGACAGGCTTTTTCATTTTCCTGAATTGAAACGGCTATTAATCCAAACAGTTCTCTTGGTTTTTTTGCCAACAGATCAACCCATTTTTCCATCTTCATTTCAGGTATGGATGTATTTAAAACCGCAAAAGCCGTTTCCAATCCGATCATGCCCGGTTTTGCATATTCAAATTCCAACACTTTGCTGTCATATTCATGGGGTAAATGATGTGTGGCTATACAATCAATGGTTCCATCCAGTATTCCTTTTTTTATTGCATCCCTGTCTGCTTTGGTTCTCAGCGGAGGATTTACTTTCAGGTTGGTATCATATTCAACCATATCCTCGTCGCAGAAATACACATGTGCAGGACTTATGGAACAGGAAATATGCAAACCGGCTTCTTTTCCCCGACCAATATATTCCAATGATTTTTTTGATGCCACTCCGGTAAAATGTATACGGGACTCTGTATACCGGGCTAATTTAATGTCTCTGGCAATGACCAGTTCTTCAGCCATGGCCGGTTTGCCGGGAAGCCCCAGTTGGGTTGATACAACACCTTCATGCATCAAACCATGCGGATTAATTGATTTGTCATCCGGTAGCTGAATAATCGTCCCCTTAAATACTTTTACATATTGCAAAGCTTTTAATAATAATCCCGGAGATTGTATGCAGTTGATTCCATCACTGAATGCAATCGCTCCGCTGGCTTTCAGGTCGTACATTTCTGCCAGTTCATTTCCCTCGGCATTTTTACTGACTGCGCCAATTGGGTGCACATCGATAATTTTTGATTTACTTTTCTGAACAAGGTATTCAATACTGGCTTTTTCAAACAATACCGGCTTCGTATTCGGTATCAGCATCACGTCTGTAAATCCACCTGCAGCGGCGGCATTGCTGCCAGACTCCATTGTTTCTTTATATTCCATTCCCGGATCGCAGAAATGTGCAAAGCTATCCATCCATCCCGGAGAAATATGAAGGCCGGGTAAATCAATGACCTGATCTGCTTCCAGATCTATTTTCTGTGCCACTGATTTAATTAAACCTTCATCAATATATATATCAAGTGTTTTTCCGTTGAAAGGAGAAGTAGAGTCAACGATGTGGGCTTGCCTAATGAGTATTTTCATTAATAAACGAAGTTATGGTATGTTTTTGATTTTTCGAATCTCAAAAAAACTTAGTTTTGTCATCTTGAAAAAGATCGGTTTCGGGACGTAGCGCAGTCCGGTAGCGTACCAGGCTGGGGGTCTGGGGGTCGCAAGTTCGAATCTTGTCGTCCCGACATTAAAAAGTCACGGCATTTGCTGTGACTTTTTAATTGGAACCTGAAAATATTTCTATTTAATTATTATTCACTGTGTCCTTCACCGGCTTTTTTTGTTTGTTCAACAAATTATTCAGGGTATTCTTGATGCTTTGCTCTGCTTTTTGTTTTACATTATCCAAAGGCTTCACTGTGGTTGTATCCGTTTTTAAACTATCCTTCTGATTAAAAATTTGTTTTTTTAATTCATCTTTCAAATCATCCGTTATTTGCTTTTTGATGGAGTTTGCAGAATCCTTAATAGTTTGTTTTGTGCTATCGATTTTTTGCTTGACAAAATCTTCGGCCTGCTGTTTTAATTCTTTCATGGCATCTCCGGCTACTTCTTTCAACTCTGTTTTCATAATGGGGTCGGAGAGTTTCCCGGTTAGATTTATTTTAAGATCCACCGTTTCACCTAACGTGATGGGTATGCCATTATTATTTGCTTGTGCAACCAAATTATTGACCAATGAATTTCCTTGTGTACCCAGATATTTTCTTGGAACTTTCATTTGAACTACATAGTCGATGGTCTGGTCGAATCCATGCATACCGCCTATTTCCAATACAATATCATTGACTTTCAGAATAAATGGCTTAACTAATACTTTCCCGTTTTTAAAATCAATATAATTCTTGATATCCCGGACAGATAGTTTCTCCAACTCTTTAATATTTAATGACGACGCAATTTTTTCCAGCGGTTTAAATTTATTCAGAACACCTTCAATTAAAAAGAAATTTCCATTGCCTGTCAAACTGCTCAGATCAGGCATCATATTCCCATGCAGATTGCCATTTATTGTTAGTGCAGAGGAAATTTTTCCGGCAAGAAACTGACCGATAGGCATTATTTTCTGAATAGTATTAAACGCATAGAATGCTTTTTGAATGTTGATATTTTTTACATCATATTTCAATTGAATATCCGGTTGTTTTTTATTTGTTTGCGTTGAATAAGTCCCGTTAAAATCAATATTCCCATCCAATGCATTGGTCTTTAAATTCTGCAATAGAATGCTTTCCTTATTCAGAATCAAACTTCCAATAATATTTGTGTAATCAACCTTGTCATATTTAACCAGGCCTGCTTTTGCATGGATTGTTATATTTAAATTAGCAGGAACTAAAAAAGGATCGCCTGCAACAGAAGTACTATCTGCTTCTGATCCAATCCATTCATTCAGGTTCATATAATCGGCCTGAGCATTAATGATACCAATCAGTGTTTGATTGCTTATAGCATAGCCGATCAGATTGTTTAAAATTCCATCAGCTGTAAAATTTGTATTCAAGTAATTTGCATCCAGTTGAGAAATGCTGGCATTGGCCTGGTCTAATTGTAAAGAAGCTTTGTTGATAAGTATTCCTGTTGGATAATCTGTTGAAATGTATTTCACATTCTCTAAACCCAGTTTGCCATTTAAATGAATTTTGTCATACTCTTTTTTATCAATGGTCACTTTGCTTCCTTTAAACGCCATGTTACTGCTTAATTTTCCAGATACAGAACTTCCTTGCTCCAATGTTATAAACTGTTTCAGATTGTCCAATGTAAAACTTCCCCTGGCTGTACCATCAAAGTTAATAGCCGTTATAGGTTTGGTCAATTTTAACGTAAAATCAATCGGGTCATTACCAACTTCTATATACCCGGATGAAATGTCAATCACTGTATTGTCGGCAATACCTCCGGTATTAACAATTTGTGCATTTATCATTCCATTTTTAATGGGTTGTGTAAAGTCCTTGGATGAATAGTTCAAATCTTGAATATTGAAAAAACCTCCAGCCATAAAATTTCCCAGTTGATTCTGTATAGACTTGAGATTGCCTTTTACAAATGCATCAGCATCTAATATGCCGGAAAGGGTAGTGCCGTGACTTAGTTTTATGATACTTGACAATTGGGTCAAATTCAATTTTCCTTTTACTTTTGCATCTAGATACTTTGTAGTCTCCGGATTTTTATATAGTAAATTAAAGTCAAATGGTTCATTGTCCATTTCTATATGACCTTTTGAAATGGTTACAATACCATGATCAGGTTTACCATCCGGATTCTCCATTTTTATATCCAATAAAATATTTTTAACTGCTTTTGATAAATCGGGATATTGGAAAAAACCGTTGCTGACATTCAGCTCCAGATTATATGCCGGTAAAGTTTCATTCGTATAAATGCCTTTTACAAATCCGTCTAATTGTACATTTCCACTTGTTTTTATTTTATCAAACCCTTCTTTATATATTCCGGGAACTAGGGATAAAATTTCTTTAAAATCAGAAGAAGGAGCTTTAAAACGAATATCCATGCCATAACTGCTGTCGTTTAGAAATTGAAAATACCCACTAGAGTTTAGTGCTAATTCATTGATTGTAATATCCGCATTATTGAAATCATATTTACTGGAACGGTTATCGATGATGATATCTGAATTAATCGTCGTTTTTACTTTATAAAGCCAAGGCACATTTGCATAAACAATACTTAAAGATGATGCACTTGATTTTGTTGCCAGGGTAAAAATATCTTTTGAAATATCTCCTTTACCGGAGTGATCCAGATTTAGTATTTCCATGTTTATATCCGACTCCAAATCCCTGAACGTAAAATAACCATTGTGAATAGCATAACGCTGTACATTTATCGTAAAGTAAGATGACGTATCGACATTCATATTATCTGATGCATTCAGGATATCCCAATTGGTTTTCCCTTCTTTAGTAACCAATGTATTAATGCGGGGTGATTCAAGGTCAAACCCATAGATGTCCAAGTCTTTTCCTTTCAGTAGACTTAAAATATTTATAGACATATCCAGTCCTATAGTTGAAAGAAGGGTGTCATTGATAAATTCATTTTTGCCTACTACACTTAGGTCTGTCAGTTTAATGGAAAATTTAGGAAATTGACGAAAAAAAGAAATATCTACATCTTTAAAATTGGCGTCTGCGTTGATGCGTTTATTGATTTCTTTTTTTGCAATAGACAGTATTTTGTTGTGAAACAAAAATGGGGTTGCAATGGCTGCACTAATTAGAATCAGGATACTGATGCCAATAATTTTCAAAACTTTTTTCATGTATTCATTTTAATTTCAAATATCATGCTACAATTTAACTAATAACTAGCGGCTGATTTGGTTTTAGTATTTTTGATCTTGTTAAAAAAAATAAATGACAGCAGAAAGACTGGAAAAATTTAAACGGGTACTTGGAAAAAGGCAACCGGATATTACCGTTGTACTGGAAAATGTTTTTGATCCACATAATGTTTTTGCCGTTTTACGTACCTGCGATGCCGTGGGTATTCAGGATGTATTTGTATTAAATACGATTGTTCAATGGAAGGAAAAACTGGGTTATAAAAGCAGCAGCAGTGCTAAAAAATGGATTACGGTACATGAATTTGATAATACGGCAGCCTGTGTTGATGCACTACGTAAACGAGAAGCACGTATTTTAACAACCCATTTAAGTGCACAATCAGTAAGTTTACACGCACTGGATTTAACCGGTAAAATTGCCCTGGTGTTTGGAAATGAACACAGTGGTGTTACAGATGAATTGAATGCCCATGCTGACGGGAATTTTACTATTCCACAAGTTGGCATGATCAGTTCGCTGAATATAAGTGTAGCATGTGCCGTTACCTTATACGAAGCATTCAGGCAAAAAACTTTGGCAGGTCACTATGAGCAACAACAATTAGTGGAACCTGTTTATACGGATCTTTTGAATCAATGGTGTACTAAAAATGAAGAACTATGAAACAAGTTTTAATAAGTTTGTTATTTGTTTTTTCAACCGGACTGCTTCAGTCACAGGATGTAAAACGAATTAAAATAACAGAACTGGAAGCAACCATTAAGAAAGCAGAGAATCCGTTGATCGTAAATTTTTGGGCAACATTTTGTGTGCCTTGCCTCGAAGAGCTTCCGTATTTTCAATCACTCACAAAAAAATATGCGGCAGACTCCGTACAGTTAATCTTGGTTAGTCTTGATTTTAAAGAAGCAGTACCAAAGCGATTATTAGCCACAGCTAAAAAATTCAGGATTGAAGGCCCATTGCTTTGGTTGGATGAAACAGATGCTGATTATTTCTGTACTAAAATTGACAGCAGTTGGTCGGGAGGTATTCCGGGAACTTTGTTCATCAACAATAAAACCGGGTACCGGCAATTTTTTGAAGAACAATTAAGTCAGGAAAAATTGCAAAAGGAAATTCTTAATTTGATATCAACTAAAACAGCTAAAACGGATTAAAAATAAAAACCCCGAATTAATAGGGGCCTTTTCAAAATACTGTAATTTTTATTTGATTCGTTTAATCGTACAACCAACCGATTTGGTTTCCTTGATGGTTACATCTTTTGCTTGCAGCATTTCATCCATGGCAATTTTTAAGTGTTTACGATTTACCTCATCGGCACTGCCCGGATTATCGTCGATTGCGCCGTGATAGACCAAAGTACCTGCATTATTGAACAAATAGATTTCCGGTGTTTTATTGGCACCAAACGCATCGGCCATTATTGAATTTTTATCTATTGCATAATTCCATTCGTAACCCTGAGTATTTGCATATTTTTTCATGGCGTCGTAAGAGTCATCGCTTGATCTTTGCGCTTCATTTGGATTCAACAACATGACGCCGATATGATTATCCAACGCATATTTGCTGATTTCATTTGTTCTGGATTGATTTTTAATGACCCATGGACAGGTATTGCAACTAAACATGACCATTATTCCATTTTTTAGGGTGGCATCCTGAAATGAAATATTTTTTCCATCAATATTCTTCATTTGTAGTGTCGGATTTGGAATTTTTGATCCAATGGGTAATACTTCACTATATGAAGAAAATGACATGATAGCAATACATGCTGCCGGAATAAGAAATAGAATTATTTTTTTCATAATAGAATTATTTTATTGAGTATAAATATCCTGAAATATTATCAAACTTTATCAGCATCCATGTTAATATTTTTCCTTTTATCTACTTCATGCTTCAGGGAATGGATGCTATTATTGAATTCGAATCCTATTAATAGCACAAGCGAATTAAAATATATCATCAGCATGATCACCAGTATTGTACCGATAGAACCATAAAGTTTATTATAAGCTGCATAGTTGGTTACCCAAAAAGTAAAAACAAACAAAAAAGAAAGCATTAAAAAGGTTGCCAGTATGGACCCCGGATTCAACAATCTCCATTTTTTGTGTGTAGCTGGTGCATTTCTGTAAATAAACGATATAGAGTAAAAAAATAATAAAATAAAAATGATCCACCTGGCTATACTAATCAAAATTCTTACATTACTGTCAAGTATGCCAAGCCATTGTAACACCTGACCCTGCATGGCAAGTAAAAAAGTGGAAAAAAGTATGATAATAAAAAAAATGATAGTTAGTTCTATGGCAATTATTCGTTCCCGGAAAGCTGTTCTTTTTTTTATTCCTGGAAAATCCTTATTGAAGGAACGCATAATGCCCATCATGGCATTGGAAGAATAAAATAAGGCCAATAATATACTCACCGACAAAAGATCTGTTCTTGGGTTTACTAAAAAATCTTTAATGAAATTTATTATCAACACATTGTTTTTTTCTCCCGGAATTATTTCCCTGATTAATTTATACATCTCTTGTATAAATTGCTCGGAGATGGGGAAATAAGGGACAAGCGTTAAAAAGAAAATTAATGCCGGAGGGATAGCCAATAAAAAGTTGAATGCAATTGCTGAAGCCCTGTCATCAAGTCCGGGTTGACCTAATTTCTGGAAAAAAAATTTCAACACATCATATAGTGGAATTCCCCTGAAGCCGGGAAGGATTATATTTTTGCTGGCACGGATAAGAAATTTAACCGGCACTGAGGTAAAGAAAATCCTGGAAATACGTGTTAAGAAATACATCAGGGATTGTTTTGCTTTTTATTCATAAGTATCGTCAGGGCTTTCTGAAATTCCTTGGCATATTTTAAATGATCTTCATAATTGGTTGTGAAGATATGCGTACCGGAGAAATCACTGTTAGCTACAAAATATAAATAATCTGTTTTGGTAGAATTTAATACTTCCTCCAACGTGTTTAAAGACGGGGTGCAAATAGGGCCGGGGGGCAACCCCTTGTAACGATAGCTGTTATATGGCGATTCTACCTGCAAATGTTTTTGCATGACCCGTTTTATTCCAAAATCTTTTAAGGCAAACTTC
>JAYWCV010000095.1:0-4385 GCA_043780275.1 Chitinophagaceae bacterium | reverse complement strand
AATGTTATTGACGCTGCCGCAAAACAAAGCCGTATCAATATTTATAGTTTAGGTACAGGATATAATGCAGGTGGTATTGATCTTGGCAGTGGTTTTGTTCGTACGCTGAACAAACCAGAAGCCGTTATGATTATTGGCACCGGTGTGGCTGCGCCGGAAGCCGGGGAGATATGGCATTTATTAGATCAGCGATTACAGATGCCCATAACAAAACTTGATATATTGAATCTCGGCCGGGCAGATTTGAAACGTTACAACACCATGATCATGGTTTCGGGAAATTATGCATTGATTGATAAAGCCGCAACGGATAAAATAAAAGCATGGGTGCAAAGCGGAAATACATTGATCACTATTAAAACCGGAACCGAGTGGGCCATCAAAAATGGATTTACAAAAGAAAAATTATTACCAGTTGACAGCGCCAAAGGAATTCCGGTGCGGCAGGATTTTGATATGGCCGTTCATATTGAAGGAGTCAAGGGAATTGGTGGATCCATCTTTCGGGTTGACCTCGATACAACACATCCAATTGGATTTGGATTTACTAACAGAACAGTTTCTGTTTACAGAAACGGGCTGACCTTTCTGCAACCCAGCACTAATCCCTACAGCACTATAGCGCAATACCCCGCAGATCCTTTGATTGGGGGTTATATCCATTCCACTACCATGAAGAAAGTTAGAAACTCTGCATCTATTCTTGTTGGTGGCGAAGGAACGGGCAGGGTAATTATGTTCAGCGATAATCCAAATTTCCGGGGAACCTGGTATGGCACTAATAAACTTTTTTTAAATGCAATTTTTTACGGGGGGAATATTAGCGTACCGCAGGTGACAGGTATAGCCAAAGAAAATGCAGAACAGGATTAAATATTAGCCGCCGCCTTTTCTTTTTTCCATTATTTGTCTGCCACAAAAGTTCCAAAAGGCAAAATGGAAGCAAGTAAAGCTTTGCCCAGCCACTTAAATTGTTTTTGCTGAAGCGTTGGCTTTTCTTTTCATTTTTTGTCTGTCTGTCTTTTTACAATTCTGACTAACATTTTTTTAAACAGTTAATTGTCAATTGGTTATGTATTTATATTTTTTACTCAAATTTACTTTTTTCGTCCATACGTTAGCAGGAGAAATTATTTCTGTGAAACCCCGATTTATAGAGATTGTTCTTTAGTAAAGCTGTTTTAAAGCAGAAACCATATTATTCATCGGGGTTTCAAACAAAAGTTTTTACATTGAAGTGTAAGAGGTGAAAACCCCGCTGGGACACGACATAGCCGGGAATGTCAGCCGAACAGATACATAAAGATGAGTACATGGAAATAAGCTGGTTGAAAAAGGGCTGAGATTTTCATTCGTCAGCCCATATTGGATTCATTTGTTGCAAGAAATTTTACCAGCCCAATCCATAAAACACGCCCAATGATAATGGGTTTTGCCCTATATTATACAACGAATAACTGAGCTTCATTAAAAAGGTAGATTTGTTATTAATTGTGAAATTATGAAGTAAGCTTGCGTTAATACCTATTTCGGTATGAAATTCATTGGAGGAAATATCAATGTAACTTATTGGGTATCCGGGAGAAATAGATATAACTTTCTCTTCTTTTCCATATCGGATTGAAGGCCCGATACCAACCGATGTATTGTTCTTCGTTAATAAATAGTTTGCTTTTAAACTAAAATTAAGCCTATCCAATACACTCCCAACAATTGCGTTTTGTCTTTGGGGACCCCATCCGTAATGACTATCAAAAGATATTAAATATTGTTTGTTTTTATTTAATTGCCTCAAATAAATGATTTCCGGATTAAAAAAATTCAGGGGTATTTTTTCATAGCCACTAAAATAGGTAAAGTTAAACCCGATGGCCAACGTATTCTTCTTTTGTGCATTTGCTGAAGTGCCTGTAAACAGGCATAAAATACCAATGATAATATAGTGAAATAAGTATTTGTGCATATTTTTTTTAAAAATAGAGAAGGGTTTGATTTAATAAACCCTTCTCTAAAAATTATATTAATGTAAGATAAGAACGTCCAGCCCTGCTTTTGCAAATACATTGGTTGCATGATATATTACCATCCCAAACCATAAAACACGCCCAATGATAATGGGTTTTGCCCTTTATTATGTACTGAATAATTTAGCTTCATTAAAAGGCTGGCATTTTTATTGATTGTGAAATTATGAAGTACGCTTGCGTTAATACCTATATCAGTTTGAAACTTATCGGAGTCAACGCCAATGCATTCAATACAGGGCTGAGGAGCAATACCTGTAACTTTCTCTTCTTTTCTGTAACGTATTGAGGGCCCGACACCAACAGATGTATTGTTCTTCGTTAATAAATAATTTGCTTTTAAACTAAAAATAAGTCTATCCAGTACATCCCCTATTATTATTTTTTGTCTCAGTGGATGCAATCCATAAAATGTATCAAACGATATTAAATATTGTTTGCCTTTATTTAATTGCTTCAAATAAATAATTTCCGGGTTAAAAAAATTCAGGGGCCTTTTTTCCCAGCCACTAAAATGGGTAGCGTTAAGCCCGATGGCCAACGTATTCTTCTTTTGTGCATGTGCTGAAGTGCCTGTAAGCAGGAATAAAAAGCCCATGATAATGTAATAAAATAAGTATTTTCGCATGTTTTTTTTTAAATAGAGAAGGGTTTGATTTAATAAACCCTTCTCTAAAGTTAATATTAATGTATTATTTGAACCTTGTGCGTTGTGGTTTTTTGTTGGCTTATTATGTTGATGATGTAAGTACCGCTAATAAACCCAGAAGTATTCATATTATTAGGTTTAAATTTATGATAGTCAAATTCGACTCTATGTGTAATTCCCTTTTGAATTCAGTCAAATTTAAAGGGTAAAATCATCAACATTAAAAAATTATTACATGCCGAGAAATATTTTTAAATTTTTATCTATTTTAATTGCTTGCATTGTATTTCTTTTAGCAATTACAAATCCAAGTATTAAAAAATTAAATGAGTTTGTTGGAGATAATGACGGTGTAATAAGGCGTACAGAAAACTGGATACTTTTTTCAAAATTCGAATACTCTTTTGTCTCGCAAGTATATAATAATAGGTATCGTGATTTGGAGACATATAGATACGTAGGTATCTTTTCAAATTTTTTCAAAATAAATAGCGAAAAGAAAATTATAGCTCCGAAAAAACTAGGATCTGAAAAATATGATTGGATATTAAGATAGGATGGCATTACTTAAGCCCACTCATCGCCGTTTTCACCGCTACCGGTCTTCGCCACCATCTTTTTTTCTCAGCAACGTCTCTCTACGGGTTTGCGTGTAAGCTGAGGACGTTGCGTTATTTATAACCCGTTGTGCGCCTAATAGGGGTTTTCATGTACTTCTCAGCAACGTCTCTTCACAGATTTGTGTGTAAGCTGAGGACGTTGCGTTATTTGAAAGTGCTAACTTTATTCAATGCCAGTTAAACAAACGATACCATATACCTACGGCACATTTTTTATAACCTTTACCTGCCATCAATGGCTACCGCTGATTGATAAAGTAAAAGGCTACGACATTATCTATAATTGGTTTGACCTTTTAAAAAGTAAAGGACATTACATAAACGGGTATGTAATAATGCCAAACCATGTACATGTAATTATAAGTTTTATTGAAACCAGCCAAAGCATTAATACTATTATTGGTAATGGTAAAAGATTTATGGCGTATGAAATAATAAAACGACTAGAGCAAAATGGAGAAACAGCTTTGCTGCAAAAACTGAGTAATCATGTAGAAGGAAAACGAAAGGCCAATAAAAAACTGCATGAAGTTTGGGAACTGTCTTTTGACTGGAAGGAATGTAGAAGCTGGGACTTTATTAATCAAAAGCTAAGTTATATTCACGACAACCCATGTACAAAGAAATGGAATCTGTGTAATAGCCCGGTTGAATACCCACATAGTTCTGCTAAATTTTATATTGCAGAAGAACAAGGAGTTTACCCCGTTACAAATTTTATGGAAATGGATGATGTGCTGTTTACAAAAAGAAATAAGATTTAGTAACCGACGCAACGTCCCTTTCCTACACACATAGCTGAGGGGAGACGTTGCTGAAAAAAAAGAACAAGGAGTTTACCCCGTAACAAATTATATGGAAATGGATGATGTGCTGTTTATAAAAAGAAATAATTTTTAATAACCAACGCAACGTCCCTGGCTTACCCACAAGTCTGGAGGGAGACGTTGCTGAAAAAAAAAGTGATTACCCACGTTTAACTTAACAACAGCTGCTTATTCTGAATTCAAGTTGTAATTTCAGGCATTTATTGCAACCAACAGGTATTTAAAAACTAAGAATGATTGAAGCTTTTATAAAAGGAATAACCCT
>JAYWCV010000094.1:0-3014 GCA_043780275.1 Chitinophagaceae bacterium | reverse complement strand
AAACGTGGGTTAGAAAAATTTGAAATGATTTACGAAGGCTGGAAAATGGCAAAAAATTCAACATGAGATGTGTCCAAACGGTAGCTGCCGGCAGGCAGGCAGCAACCAAGGCGTGTTGTTTTTTAGGTAACACCTGCCGGGGCGGAATAATGTTGAAAATAAATCTTGTGATTGTTGCCTTTTTAACAGCTTTAACACTGTTCAGTTGCAGCAAAAAAAATCATCCAACTGCAAATAATGCTGAAAAGGAAACCAGTAGTGTGTTGGTAAAAAAAGAACCGGTTAAAACAAAACCAAAAGCTGTAATACCCAAAGTAATTATAGTTAATGATAGTGTTGCACGTAAAAGTTTAGATGGCAGGTATTATTACGACCTGCAGGGCCACAGGTACTGGCGTAATAATAAAGACGGGAAATATTACCTCTTCCATAAATCGATGTTTGATGATGAGGCATTTAAAGCAAAGGGTAATTAAGATTTTTTTTACTCAGTCCGGTTGCCATCGGCGTATAATTCTATCAAAACCTGCATACTGTCTTTTAAAATGCCTGAAGCTTCATCAAAAAAGTTGTCTTTAGTTTTTTTGGATGCCTTATTGTCTCCCGACTTTTTTATGGTTGCCCTTACCACATCCAGATCATTAAAAAATGTGCTGATATTTTTTTCATAAAAGAGGTTCATCCTTTCGATGTTTATTAAAATATCTTCATAATCTGCAACGATGCAGTTGATGTCTTTAATATTATCTGTTGAATGACGCCTCGGTATCCTGTTAAATAATGCGGTTAGTGCTGCTGTTGTCGGGTTCATTTGCCGGATTGTTTTGTATGGTTGCAGACAAATGTACGGTAAAGCGGCCTGTTATCTTTTGCAGGTCTGTTTGCAGCGGATTGCGATGTGCTAATATTTTGCAGAGTGGGTGTAAGTAAATTTAAGCATCTTTTATACGCCGGGGTCTCACACCACCTTTATTGCCCGGCTGTGAAGAACTGGCGGAACGTGAAATATATTTTTTACTCATGGGCAAATATCTCATCGTTGGTAACCTCTACAAAATTGTAAGTTTCAAAATGCTTAATTATCAAATCAAAATATTTATTGAATAAACTGAAAAGTTCTTTGTTTACAATATTACCTGTAGAGATCAGTAAAAGGCTGGATGGGGATTTGCTGATGATATAAGATTCAAAAAAATCGTTGTCTTTTGTAATTACAATCCTGTTTTCTGTATTGGCCAGAGACCGTATTTCAGCATCAGTTGTTCGTTCTTTATTTGGTAAATCATCTGTATGTACGGCATCAAAACCTTTTTCCCTCAGCAGCAATGCTAAACGGTAAGGTAGCTGGGCATCAACAATAAACTTTATCACGCCGATATTTTAAACAGTGTTTTTGTTTCGGAAAGGCGGGAGGCATAAAATAAACAAGCCTGAATATCTTCTTTTTCCAATGCAGGGTAATCGGCTATCAGTTCATCCGCAGTCATGCCTGCCGAAAGTAAATCCAGTATCATGGAAACTGTATAACGCATATTTCGTACTGTAGGTTTACCATGGCAAACTTCGGGGTTGATAGTAATACGTTCAAGTAAATTGACAGACATGATTTTTATTTGTATGTAAATCTACAAAATAAACCTGTAAATGAAAAGCGGCTGTTATTCTCTGCAAGAGAGCTGTTGGTTGTTGGTGAAGCCAGCCCTGCTTTGCCTACTGCACAATACACAACAACGGCTGCAGTGGGCTTAGGGATAAGAGAAGAAGACCAACAAAGGCGAAAAAATAAATAGCTTGTTTTTAACATCCCTTAAACTTCATTTTATACCTGTATTTTTACTCCGTTGTTGGTATGCCGTTTAGCAGTCTGTTTAGCGTACCAACAACAATTGATTGATGTATGTTGTTTTACATTTACAATCTCCAGTTTCTTAATTGATAGTGTGGTTGGTGGAGTACAAACACCAACCACGGCGTAAACTTTTTTTAGGACGAGTCAGAACACCTGCCAAGGTGGAGCCACGAGCCGGGGCGGAGTGGTTTAAGGGGACAAGAACCAAGGTTAATGTTCATTTCCTGATATAAATCATACATTATTCCTATGATTATCATTTCATATTGACTGCTGATTTGCTAATTTTATTTGAGCATATTCAAATTAATTCCATGAAAAAATCAGTAATAAAATGAAAAATATATATAACCACGTTCCGGTTTCAAATACCCTAATACTAGGGTCGTTCATCTTTGCATTTATCTTTATGAGCTCATGTAAAAAAGATGATAGCAATGCAGCTGTAATTGCACAAATACAACTGGAATATACTCAGGCAGAAAATGCTGACAAATCTCTTGTTTTGTATACCGATTCTTTGAGGCAATGCCGTAACTATCAGAACCTGCCTAAGGATTCGGCTTATTATATCATGAACATATACCGCTTCGACAGTCTTTATCACTTTTACGATATCAATATGATGAATCGGTTTTATGGACTGCGTGATGGGACAGGTGGTATGATGGGGAGCAATATGAGTTTGAATTTTACAATCAATGGAATGCCATGTCTTACTGCATTTGAATTATTGCACAAATCACACTCAAATAATCACCCATTCTAACAAACTTGTTTTACCTCATCTTTGGTTCCTGGCTCACCTTTAGATTTGTTGATGGCTCGTGAGCCTGGAGCCAAGGCAAGTAGTTTGTGTGGATGCTGTAATCCTATTTTAGGACAAGACAGTGTAAGAAAGCCCCAGTAATCAATGCCGGTATGATAAAACAAAGCAGATGAATATGTATTTACTCTGCCCCGGCTCGTGTCTTCAAGTACCAAATTTCATTGTTTCGTGGGGACAAGAACCAAGGCTAAGGTTGAAATTTACTTTTTCAGGCAGCTTGTCACACATTGTGATAAGTTCCGCCGTGGTTGGGTGTGTCACGAATGAAAAGATACATAGGATAGAGTTCTTTTCAATGTTGTATAAGAGATGGTAGTAGGCCTACCGCATACGTTG
>JAYWCV010000093.1:0-2963 GCA_043780275.1 Chitinophagaceae bacterium | reverse complement strand
GAAGTGATGTTGTTAGGCTCATCATCAATGTACAAAACATTTATATTTTTTTCTTCCATGTATATTTGGGTAAAAGCATGATTTAAGTGTTAAAATTAATCAAATCGGCATTTACTGCAATAAATATGGCAAAAAGAATAGATTTTTGTAATTTGTTTAATATATTGACAACGATAAGAGCTGATGAATGAAGATGTTGAGTTAAAAACCGAAATCCGTATCCGGGCGTTCAGGGCAACTGATAATCCGGAAACCTGTAAAAAGTTTATTGAGGGCCACAGGAATGTGCTGGAGCATCATGGAATCATAAAAGTTACCTCCTCTAATAATGAATGGGCAAATAGCCCTGCTGTATTTGTTATCGTTGTTGAATCGCTGGATGGCCATAAATTGTATGGAGGTGCCCGTGTTCATGCCGCGGATGGCATTACAAAACTTCCCATTGAAGAGGCAACCGGTTTTATGGATGATAAGATATACGATATAGTTGCCGAAAGTGCTCAATATGGCACCGGTGAGCTATGTGGCTTATGGAACTCCAAAGAAGTAGCTGGTTTAGGAATAGGTAGCCTGTTCCCATCTATAGCAGCAGTGGTAATAGCTGAGCAGATCGGGCTTAGCACGATGTTCTCGCTTTGTTCACCCGCAACTGTTCGCTTTAACCAATGGATCGGAAGCAGTGTTTTGAAAACAGTTGGAAATAATGGAACTTTTTATTATCCCAAATTAGACCTGTTGGCAACCGCCGTTTTTTTATCAGATGCCGATACCTTAACCCATGCCCATCCAAGGGAAAGAGAAAAAATGTTGTTATTGAGAAAAAATCTCAGATCCACCTCAATTGAAAAATCTCCTTTTAAAAACATTTCGGTTAAAGTGCATTATGATTTATATATAGAGAATGCAAATACTTCAGAATTTAAAATTCCGTTGAAAGTAAAAGAGACCCGCCCCAATGAATAAAACCATTTTTACGATTGCAGCCATCCTGCTACTGAATTTTGCACCCTTAGCTGCGAGGCCCGGTCTGATCCTTCATTATAAGTCGGTTTTATTGGCTATAGCAGCAGCCTGTTTATGGTTAAGCCAACCTGCATTCAGTGCGGAAGAAACCAAAAGGGATAAGAACAGTGACAAGTCTTCCATACTCATCATATTGATCATGTCATCGCTAAGTGTGGTTGCGTCGGTTACAGAATGGGCTTATTTGAATAATGCCATCGAATCATCTTTCATTCTTACTATGATGGGTGCTTTTCTGCTGATAACGGGGATGTCTATCAGAGTATGGGCCATACATACTTTAGGCAAACATTTTACGGCAACGGTTACTTTAACCAATGATCATCAACTGGTGAGATCAGGTCCTTACAAATGGATACGTCATCCGAGTTATCTTGGGGCTTTTATGGCGTTGCTTGGCTGTCCGCTTTTCTTAAATGCCATATGGGCTACAGCGATAGCCTTTATTTCAATGACAATTGCTTACTATATACGAATTGGAGTTGAAGAAAAGATGCTTTCTTCTTACTTTGGGAAACAATACCAGGATTATAAAGAAAACACAAAGAGGATTATTCCTTTTATTTGGTAAATGTTACGTCTGATCTATGTCCTTTTTCTTTCAAACAAATAAATATCGAATAGCTACAGGCAAACCAGTTTATATTTTACTGATCCTTGTATGTTTTAACCTGCCTGTATTTTCTTTTGCACAAACCCAATTAGTGATTGAAAAAGCGGACAAGCCCGTGTCGATCGGTACCAATGCCTATATATTGATCGACAGTAATCATCACTATACACCAGGCAATATTGCCGGATCGGATCGCTTTATTCAATCAAAGAACGGTATATCTATATTCCCGGTAGTGGAGGGAACCATCTGGGTAAAGTTTTCTATCCTCAATAAAACGGATGATTCAACACTGTTTGTTGACTTGCAGTATGCCAATATATCTGAACTTGCATTTTATAAAAAAGAAGACAAACAACTCCGTTTACTAAACCAGGCCGGCAATTCTTTTGCGTTTGATGAAACCAAACAGGTGAGCCCTTTTTATGTATGCAGGATACATCTTACTAAAGGCGATTCGGGCACTTATTTTATAAAGATCAACAGTAAGCACCAGGTATTATTGCCGCTTTTTATTGAAAATGAACATTCGCTTAATGCCTCGCTGAGTTTACAGGAAATGGTGATTGGGATTTATATGGGCATTATGCTGGCTATCTTCCTGTATAACCTTTTCCTGTATTTTTCTACCCGGGATAACAGCTACCTGATCTATATCATCTATCTTTTTTTCCTGGGTATTGCACAGGTCATACTGTCGGGTTATGGGTTTAAATATTTTTGGCCCAATCATCCTGGCATCAATGATTATGCTTTGCCGATAACCTCTGCTTTAGCAGGTACGAGCGGAATTGCTTTTGCGATCTCTTTTCTTCGTACAAAATTTTATACACCCAAACTCAACTTCTGGTTGTTTTTGTTAATTGCTTTTTATTTTGGCGCTATTGTACTGAGCATATTGAATGTAAATAGCATTAGCTACAATATTTTAAACATTATCAGTTTGGTTGGCGGTCTTGTTCTGCTTAGTACATCGGGCTATATTGCCATAAAGAAAAAATACAAGCCGGCTTATTTTTATTTTGTTGCCTGGATAGCTTTCCTGGGGGGAATTATCATATTTGTTTTGCGCAACCTGAATATTCTTCCTTATAATAATTTCACCACCTATATTTTATATGTTGGATCGGCCATTGAGGGAATACTCTTATCTATAGCTTTGGCCGATAAAATAAATTCACTCAGGCGGGAAAAGGAAAAATCACAGGCAGAAGTGTTAAAAGCTTCATTGATAAACGAAAAATTAGTAAGGGATCAGAATGTAATGCTGGAAAGGAAAGTTTCCGAGAGAACGGAAGAGCTGCAATCATCAAACAATAATCTTGGT
>JAYWCV010000092.1:0-13907 GCA_043780275.1 Chitinophagaceae bacterium | reverse complement strand
TGATTTTGATGCATTGTCAGACAATATTTCTTCTTACAGAATAACGGATGATGAAACAAAAGAAACAATCCGCGATATTTATATGAATAAAAACTATTTACTCGATACGCATGGAGCAGTAGCCCTTAACGCATTGAAAAATTACCTTTCCATACATGCACAGGAAAAAGGTATTTTCCTGGAAACCGCACATCCGGTAAAATTCAAAAATGAAATAGAGCCGGTCATAGGAAAAGAAATTGAATTGCCCGAAGAACTTTATGAGTTAATGAATCAATCAAAAAAAGCTTTCATACTTGAAGCGGACTATGAAAATTTATTTGATTACTTGATTTCAATCTAGTCTAAAAGTTGGTTTGTTTTTTTTAGGGATATTTGCATCTCATTCATAGATCATGCACGACATTGAACCCTTTTTTAACTGGCTCGATTATTATGTAAGCGAGGAAGATGAACGTTCTCCTTTTTATGGCAGGGAATATTCCCAGTTTGAATTCAACCTGAAAGTTTACAATTATTTTATTCATCCGTTATGGGATGATTTCGGATCTAAAACTTTATATCTGAAAGTAATTGTTGCAGATTATGAAGCGAATTATGTTGTTGTCGAACTGATCGGAGAATGGAATGATGCCATTGCAAACGATATCATGTCTTTAAAACGAGAAGTCATTGATCCATTCTTTGATGAGGGAATTACAAAATTCATTCTGATTGCAGAAAATGTTTTCAATTTCCATAGTGGAGATGCTGATTATTTCGAAGAATGGTTTGAAGAAGTGACGGATAAAGATGGCTGGATGGTTTGTTTGAATATGCCCGAACATTCGAAACAGGATTTTATAAAAGCCAGTCTGCATCAGTATCTGGAACTGAAAGAATTGGAAAACTGGCGAACATTTAAACCCAATCATCTTTTTAAGAAAATAGATCAGGAGATGAGAGGAAGGTTAAATGAATAATCGTTGAATATTATTTTTATATACATATTCAAAACTTAATTTCGGGCATTTGACTCATGGGCTTTATTTTTGCGTAGATTTTTTAACCTCTTTTGATTAATAATATATGAATTGGTCAACTTTCTTTACTTCTTCCATTGGCAAAAAATACGTGATGGGATTAACAGGAATTTTCCTGATTAGTTTTCTGCTGGTTCATGTAGGAGTGAACGCCTGTATTTTTGCCGGACTTTTTGATCCCAATGATCAAGGAGATATGTTCAATGCAGCAGCTCATTTCATGGGTTCAATGGTTTTGATTCGCATCATGGAAGTAGGATTATTTGTTGGCATATTTATCCATATTATACAAGGTTTTGTTTTAGAATTTCAGAATCGCAGCAAGCGTAAAAAAGGATATGCAATTGATTTGGCAAACAAGGGAAGTAAATGGTATAGCCGCAGCATGGGTTTACTGGGAACCATTCTACTCATGTTTTTGATTTTGCATTGGTGGCATTTCTGGGTGCCATCCAGATTTACCGGAGTTCCTGAAGAAGCTGTTTTATCGAATGGCAAACATGTTCACAATTTGTTTAGTTTAATGAAAGAAACTTTTACAGAATTGTGGGTGGTAGTGGTATATGTGTTAGCCTGCATTTCATTGTGCTGGCATTTGATTCATGGTTTTCAAAGTGCTTTCAGAACTTTGGGTGTAAGCAATACCCGGTTTTTGGGAATGATCAATGCAGTTGGATTAGGATATTCGATTATCATCTCTTTACTATTTGCACTGATGCCAGTTAGCATGTATCTGGGTTGGGTAAAATAAAAAAGGGTCATCAAAAATTAATTTCGAAACAATTTATCATATATGCTGAATTCAAAAATACCGGAAGGTTTACTACCTGAGAAATGGACAAAGTATAAGGATTCTGTTAAGCTTGTCAATCCGGCAAATAAGCGCAACATTGAAATAATCGTTGTGGGTACCGGTTTGGCCGGAGCTTCTGCAGCTGCATCTTTAGGTGAACTGGGATATAAAGTAAAAGCTTTCTGTTTTCAGGATTCTCCACGTAGGGCTCATAGTATTGCTGCGCAGGGTGGAATTAATGCAGCAAAGAATTACCAAAACGATGGGGATAGTGTTTATCGTTTGTTTTACGATACAATTAAAGGTGGAGATTACCGTGCCAGGGAAGCCAATGTTCATCGTCTTTCAGAGGTCAGTGCTAGTATCATCGATCAGTGTGTTGCTCAAGGTGTTCCTTTTGCAAGAGAGTATGGTGGTTTATTAAGCAACCGTTCTTTTGGTGGAACCCAGGTTCAGCGTACATTCTATGCTGCAGGGCAAACCGGACAGCAATTATTGATTGGTGCTTACCAGGCTTTGGAACGACAAATAGCATTGGGTAACGTAGAAATGTATTCGCGGCATGAAATGCTTGACGTGGTTATGATTGATGATAAAGCCCGTGGAATAATTGTCCGCAATTTAATCAATGGTGAGTTGGAACGTCATTTCGGCCATGCAGTCATGCTTTGCACCGGTGGATATGGAAACGTATTTTATTTAAGTACCAATGCCATGGGTAGCAATGTTACTGCTGCATGGAAAGCACATAAAAAAGGAGCCATGTTTGGCAATCCTTGTTTCACACAGATTCACCCAACCTGCATTCCTGTTTCGGGTGATCATCAGAGTAAGCTTACCCTGATGTCTGAATCATTACGGAATGACGGACGAATCTGGGTTCCCAAAAAACAAAACGACAACAGAAAGGCGAATGATATTCCACAGGAAGAAAGAGATTATTACCTGGAAAGAAGATATCCTGCATTTGGTAATCTTGTACCAAGAGATGTAGCATCCCGTGCTGCTAAAGAAAGATGTGATGCAGGTTTTGGAGTAGGATCTTCGAAGCAGGCTGTATATCTTGATTTTGCTGAAGCAATTGAGCGATATGGTAAAGGGGAAGTAAAAAAGTTGAGTAAAGAAAACATCAGCCAGGATGAAATTATTGAATTGGGGAAAGCTGTTGTAAAAGAAAAATATGGCAACCTTTTCGACATGTATGAAAAAATTACCGGTGAAGATCCATATGAATTTCCGATGCGTATTTATCCGGCTGTTCACTATACGATGGGTGGGTTATGGGTTGATTATGAATTGATGACCAATATCAAAGGGTTGTATGCATTGGGTGAAGCAAATTTTTCTGACCACGGTGCAAACCGTTTAGGAGCTTCTGCATTGATGCAGGGACTAGCAGATGGATATTTTGTTATTCCATACACTATTGGAAATTACCTGGCAGACGAAATTCGAACAGCGGCAATTCCTACCGATCATCCGGCATTTGTGGAAGCAGAAAAAGCTGTGGCCGACCGTATAAATAAATTGATGGGAATAAAGGGAACCAAAACAGTTGAAAGTTTTCATAAGCGTTTAGGAAAGATTATGTGGGATAAATGTGGAATGGATCGGAAAGCGAAAGGACTGGAAGAAGCAATCATTGAAATCCAGGAATTGAAAAAAGAATTCTGGAACGATGTTCGTATCCCCGGAGATATCCAGGAAATGAATCCCGAGTTGGATAAAGCAAACCGTGTAGCTGATTTTATTGAACTGGGCGAGTTGATGTGTATCGATGCATTGCAACGGAATGAAAGTTGCGGAGGTCATTTCCGAAACGAGTACCAGACAGAAGAGGGTGAAGCATTACGGGATGATGAAGGATATAAATATGTTTCTGCCTGGGAGTTTAAAGGAGAACATAGTTGGGAATTACATAAAGAAGAATTGGAATATGAAGTGATTAAACCATCACAACGCAGTTATAAATAAAAACAAATTAACCCATTGAAGTATGGAGCATTATTCAATGAATATTACGTTGAAAGTCTGGAGGCAGAAGAACTATAAAACCCATGGTGGTTTTGTTTCCTACCCTGTAAAAAATATTTCCAGTGAAATGTCTTTTCTGGAAATGATTGACGTCTTAAATGAAGAACTGATAAGCAAAGGCGATGACCCGATAGCTTTTGATCATGATTGCCGCGAAGGAATCTGCGGCATGTGTTCGATGCATATCAATGGACGTCCACATGGCCCCTGGCATGGTACAACTACCTGTCAGTTACATATGCGGGCTTTCAAGGATGGCGATACAATTACGGTAGAACCCTGGCGTGCCAATGCATTTCCTGTAATTAAAGACCTGATGGTTGATCGGGAAGCATTGGATCGCATTGTACAGGCTGGTGGTTATATTTCGGTAAATACCGGTAATGCCGTGGATGGAAATTCTTTGCCAATCAACAAAGACGATGCCGACAAATCGTTTGCTGCAGCTTCCTGTATCGGATGCGGAGCCTGTGTTGCAGCTTGTAAAAACTCATCCGCTTTATTATTTGTTTCTGCTAAAGTTGCTCATTTGGGTTTATTACCGCAAGGTTCTCCCGAAAGAAAAAACCGGGTAATGAATATGGTTGCACAAATGGATAAGGAAGGTTTTGGTTCTTGTACCAATACCGGTGCTTGCGAAGCTGTATGCCCTAAAGAAATTTCAATAACTAATATTGCCTATTTAAATAAGGAGTATATGGTTGCCGGACTTCTGTCCGAAAAATAAAGAATTTCCTTTTAAAAATTTGTCTTTTTAAAAAAGGTTTTTTGTTTACAATCATTGTTCGTAAAATTGTTGGTTAAGCCCGATATTATGCGCTGTATTATTTTTTATAGAAACGTTGCCTAATGTTATTCAGTTCAATCACTGTAAATGGACCTGAAAGTGAAATACTAGAATTCGCAAGTAAAGAGAGAAGGGAAGAAGAAGCAAATTCGGGTTTATTTCCTTTTTCTCTAAAAAAGACAACGGAAGGTGGATTATCTTTTGCGTATTTGAAAATTAGCTCGCCGTAATCACTGTCAAAAGTAAGTATGATTAAATTCAAATCTAATGCAATTTGTATTACCTGTGGATCTTCAATACCAGGCGAATCTTCTTGGATACTTTTAACAGTAAATCCATTTTATCGTAAAATAATTGTGCTTGGCCTAGGAAAATTTTCGTTAGCTAAAAACATAATTAGACTGAAATTGGGAAATACAACTCTTGCTGAATGCAGGCTTGAAGATAGGCAAAAACAGCTCTCAAAGATTCTGTAGAAACTGTGGGATAAGACTCAAGAATTTGTTTCTCCGTCCAGCCAGTGGAAAACAACTCCAAAACCAATTCTACAGAGATTCTAGTTTCCTTAATAGTAGGTTTTCCAAGTAAAATTTGGTTGTCTGAAACGATATAATCTTGCCAAATCATGGTGCAATATACAAATTTTTGAACTCATCGAAGTATAGCGCATAACTGTCCAATTATTATTTTTTTGGCACTTAATATTCTATTTATCTTTAGCTCGAAGCAAGTAAGTAAAATAGCCTACCTCTAACAATAACTAAAATTATAAAATGCTATTATGAATTATAAAATTTTATTACCAGCATTGGCAATGATTTTTTTGTCCTGTAATCAAACAACTATGAATAAAAACGAATTTAAATGGCCTGAAGGAGTAAAAGCTCCTGTTGCCGAAAAAAAACCAAAAGAGTTATCTATTCATGGAGATATCAGGGTAGATGATTATTACTGGATGAACGACTTTTTTAAAAAGGGCCCGGATAGTAATAATGTGGTTAAACACCTGGAAGAAGAGAATGACTATACCGATAAGATGATGTCTTCTACAAAACCTTTTCAGGAATCTCTTTTTAAAGAAATGAAAGGACGAATTAAGGAAAAAGATGAATCTGTACCGGTATTTAAAAATGGTTATTTCTATTATGTACGGATGGAGGATGGAAAACAGTATTATAAGTATTGCAGAAAAAAAGAAAACCTGGATGCAACTGAAGAAGTATTACTGGATGTAGATGCCATGGCCGAAGGATATGCTTATTATTCTGTTACCGGTTTCAATGTCAGTCCCGATAATAAAATGATTGCTTACGGAGTGGATACTGTATCGAGAAGAATTTATGATATCCGTATCAGGAATTTAGAGACCGGTGAAATTTATACAGATAAAATTGAAGGAACAGCCGGAGATATTGCTTGGGCAAATGATAACAAAACATTTTTTTATACCCTAAAAAATACAGTGACACTATTGACGGAAAAAATCATGAAACATAAGCTGGGAAGCAGTTCGGCAGATGTGTTGATTTATCAGGAAAAAGATCCGTCCAATTATATCGGCGTTGGAAAAACAAAATCTAATCAATACCTGCTCATCGAATCTTCAGCTACCATGTCATCTGAAATACGGATGCTGGATGCCAATACCCCTGATGCAGCTTTCCGGGTTTTTCAACCACGCATGAAGGATGTTCTTTATAGTGTTGATCATTGGAGAGATCAATTTCTAATTGTTACCAATAAGGATGCAATTAATTTCCGCTTGATGGAAGCACCTTTGAAAAGTACCGGAGTAAATAATTGGAAAGAAGTGATTGCACATCGGGAAGATGTTTTGTTATCCGGTATCGAAGTATTTAAAAATCATTGGGTACTTAGCGAACGTAAAAATGGATTGATACAAATTCGGGTTATGGATAAAAAATCAAATACGGAGCATTACCTCGATTTTGGTGAACCGGCTTATTCTGCATTTGTTTCAGCGAATCCTGAATTTAGTTCGGGGGTATTACGGTTTAATTATACATCACTGACTACACCGTCATCTGTTTTCGATTATTCGATGGATACAAAGAGTAAGAAACTAATGAAACAGCAGGAAGTGTTGGGAGGTTATGACGCAAAGCAATACATATCTGAACGTGTATATGCCATAGCAAAAGATGGTACGAAAATTCCTGTTTCCATTGTTTATAAAAAGGGGTTAAAGAAAAATGGTTCAGCTCCTTTATTGTTATATGGTTATGGCTCTTACGGTGCAAGCATGGATGCCAGCTTTTCCAGTAACCGTCTGAGCTTGCTCGATAGGGGCTTTGTATATGCCATTGCCCATATACGTGGCGGACAGGAGATGGGCCGTAAATGGTATGAGGATGGAAAATTATTTAAAAAGAAAAATACATTCACCGATTTTATTGATTGTGCAGATTTTTTAATTGCCGAAAAATTTACGTCGAAGGAGCACCTATATGCCATGGGTGGAAGTGCAGGCGGATTGTTGATGGGTGCGATTGTAAACATGCGACCAGAGCTATGGAAAGGGGTTGTTTCGGCAGTTCCTTTTGTTGATGTGATAACAACCATGCTGGATGAATCCATTCCACTTACAACTAACGAATACGATGAATGGGGAAATCCGAATAATAAAGCTGCATATGATTATATGAAATCCTATTCGCCATACAATAATGTAGAAAGAAAAGCTTATCCGAATATGCTTATTACAACAGGCTTGCACGATTCGCAGGTGCAATATTTCGAACCGGAAAAATGGGTGGCCAAGTTAAGAGTTTACCATACCGGGAAAAATATCATCCTGTTGCATACTAATATGAAAGCCGGCCATGGCGGGGCTTCCGGCCGGTTTGATTATTTGAATGATATTGCATTACAATATGCTTTTCTGTTTGCGTTGGAAGGGATAACCAACTAATTTGTAAAGGGGCCAACGGCCCCTTATTTATTGTAATGAGCATTGTTTCAAAAATAGATGACAATAAAACAATCCGTTTTACGATTTTTATATAAAAGAATCTGCCATTGAAGCAATTAACTGTCTTTGTTTTTTTCTTACTGTTGTTGATGAAGTGTATGGAATTAAATGCACAAATTCCTGCACAACAAAAAACACAGTCTAATCTTCGTCAAAAAACATTTGCCGTTGCTGACAGTATCCTGATTGATTCCATGAGTATCATTCCGGGAACCTTTATGGTGAATGGATTTCATGATTCATTATACCATATCGACTTTGTACAAGCAAAATTGAAATGGATTCACAAACCTTCATCAGATTCTTTCAACATTGTTTATCGTGTTTTTCCATTTAAATTAAATCAGGCATTACAACGGATAAGTTTCGATAGTGTCATGAATAATTTTTATGCCAAACCCATCGAATTTAATGATAACCGGTATAGCGGAAACAAAGGATTGTTTGATTTCGGTTCGTTCAATTACAGCGGAAGTTTTGGCCGCAGCATTGCATTTGGAAACCGGCAGGATGCAGTCATCAATTCAAATTTTAATTTGCAGTTAAGTGGAATGCTTGCGGATAGTATATTTATTGCTGCTGCCATTACCGATAATAATATTCCCATACAACCGGATGGAACTACGCAGCAATTGAATGAATTTGACCAGGTGTATCTGCAATTTAAAAAGGGCGGATGGCAATTAAACCTGGGTGATATTGATATCCGTCAGAATCAATCTTATTTTTTAAATTTTTATAAAAGGCTGCAGGGAATTTCGTATCAAAACAAAACGAATATTTCAACAAACATTATTTCTAATACATTGGTCAGTGGTTCTATTGCCAAAGGAAAATTTACCAGGAATATATTTGATGGTTTGGAAGGAAATCAAGGACCATACCGGTTAAAAGGAGCGAATAATGAATTATTTTTTATTGTACTCGCCGGAACCGAACGGGTTTTTATTGATGGTGAACTTTTACAGCGGGGCGAAGACCAGGACTATATAATAAATTACAATACCTCCGAGCTGACGTTTACTCCCAAACGGATGATAACCAAGGATAGTCGTATCCAGGTTGAGTTTGAATATTCTGACAGGAATTTTCTGAATGCCAATTTGTATGCATCGCAGGAATTGGAATTGAATAAAAAATTAAAAATCCGATTGGCAGCTTTCAGTAACAGTGATGCGAAGAATTCACAGATCAACCAAGTGTTGGACATAAAACAAAAACAATTTTTGACAAATCTTGGCGATAGTATTCAAAAAGCATTTTTTCCAACTGCATATATTGATTCTTTTGCCGCAGACAAAATTTTGTATCAAAAAATTTATTACAATCCCGGAACGGGCATCGACTCTTTTTATAAATATTCCATTGATCCGGCATTGGCAAAATATAATTTATCCTTTGTGGATGTTGGGAAAGGAAAGGGGAATTATATGCCTGATTTTAATGGAGCAAATGGTAAAGTGTTCAAATTTATTATACCAGTTGCAGGTATAAAACAAGGGCAATTTGAGCCGGTAAGTATATTGTTGGCACCTAAAAAACAACAGGTTTTTAACCTTGGTATAGATTATATTATTGATAATAATAGTACGCTCAAAACAGAATTGGCGATGAGTAATGTGGATGTAAATACTTTTTCAAAACTAAATCAAGCTGATGATAAGGGCTTTGCTGCTAAATTTCAATTATTCAGAACTTCTGTTTTAAAAAACACAAACAATCTGCAACTGAATACTGCACTGGATTACGAGTTCGTTGACAGCAAGTTTAAGGCATTGGAGCGATTGCGAAATGTAGAATTTTTACGGGATTGGGGTATTCTAGTTACTCAATTGGCAGCAACTGAAAATATTATCAAGGGTTCTGCCGAAATAAAGTCAAAGTCAAACCATCGGCTTGGATATCAGTTTACCAATTATAACCGGAGTGATGATTATAACGGCTTTAAAAATACCATTACTCAAATTGGCAATCTGAAAACCTGGCGTTTCAATAATCAGTTTAACCTGATAAATTTCAAGGGTCTAAAAGATAAGGGCAATTTTTTTCGACCGTCATTTGATGTCAGTAAATCTATAAAAAAATGGAAAGACCTGCGAATGGGAATGAAGTATGCCATAGAAGAAAACAAAGAAAGAAACAACCAGACGGATACGCTTACAAATAGAAGTTTTTCATTTGATATTTATACCCTTTATTTTAAAACTGCCGATAAAAGTAAAAATAAATTCGGAGTTAATTTTTTCAGCCGAGCTGATAAATATATTGCAGGTAAAGAATTTATCCGTGGCGACCGAAGTTATAATCTGAATTTGAATACTGAAATTACTTCGAATGAAAAACATCAGTTTTTTATTAATTCGACATTCAGAAAATTGATCATCTTGAATCCATTGGTTTCGCGGCAAAAAGAAGAAGAAACTATTTTAGGACGGATGGAATATATTGTCAATGAATGGAAAGGTTTGCTGACCGGGAATATTTTATACGAATTGGGAGCAGGGCAGGAGCAAAGAAGAGATTTTATTTACTTGGAAGTGCCTGCCGGACAAGGAGAATATACCTGGATAGATTATAACAACGACGCCATTCAACAACTCAATGAATTTGAAATTGCCCTATTCCGAGATCAGGCAAAATTTATCCGCATTTTTACTCCAACTAATTTATTTATAAAAGCAAACTACACAACATTCAATTACAATTTTACCATCAATCCACGGGCTGTTTTCAATAAACAGGATTTGAAGGGTTTAAAAAAATTGGCTTCCAGGTTTAATCTGCAAAGTTCGATGCAGATTGCAAAGAAATCTTTTGCCTCCGGCAATTTCGAATTCGATCCGTTTAAATATGCAATCAGCGATACGGCATTAATTACATTGAATACAACATTCCTGAATACAGTATCATTCAATCGTTTTAACAGTGTATGGGGACTTGAATTAAGCAATCTAAAAAATGATGGAAAGTCTTTATTAACGTATGGGTACGAAAGTCGTTTACTATCGGAGTGGGCCCTGAAAATACGATGGAATATTTCCCGGTCATTGAGTTTTGATATGAATTCGAAAAAAGGACAGAACGCTTTATTCACGCCAAGTTTCAGCAACCGGAATTTTGACCTGGATGTTTATTCTTTCGAACCAAAACTCGTATTCATCCAGGGAACTTCGTTCCGTTTAGTAACTGGTTATAAATTTGATGAGAAACAAAACAAGACTTTATATGGAGGTGAAAAGTCTGTTTCCAATTCATTGAATGTAGAAAGTAAGTATAATATTTTGCAAAGCAGCTCTGTTTCCGGAAAGTTTTCATTAAATAATATCAGCTATAAATTCCCGGCAAATTCTACCGTGAGTTATATCATGTTGGATGGATTATTGCCCGGTAAAAACTATCTGTGGTCAATTAGTTTTACCAAACGGTTAATCAATAACCTGGAATTGAATTTTCAATATGATGGAAGAAAGCCCGGACAGGCAAAAACAGTACATATTGGAAGGGCTTCGCTGACGGCGTTGTTTTAAGGCCCATCCTAAATCCTTCCCAAAGGGAAGGACTTCAGAAGACACTGTAATTTTAAATATTCTTTATAAAAGGAATATTCAACAAGTTGGCTTTGTGCGATGCTGAGCCCCTCCTTTGGAGGGGTTGAGGAGGCTACACACATATTAAATCCTTCTTTAGGGGAAAGTCTTAGAAGTTTCTTCAATTTTAAATATTCTTTATAAAAGGAATATTCAACAAGTTGGCTTTGTGCGATGCTGAGCCCCTCCTTTGGAGGGGTTGGGGAGGCTACACATTAAACCGGAAATGCATTACATCGCCATCTTGAACAACATATTCTTTTCCTTCAATTCTTAGTCTGCCTGCATCACGGCAAGCCGATTCAGAACCATAATGAATGTAATCATCATACCCGATCACTTCGGCTTTGATGAATCCTTTTTCAAAATCAGAATGAATAACACCTGCAGCCATCGGGGCTTTCCAGCCTACATTGATGGTCCATGCCCTTACTTCAGTAACACCGGCAGTAAAGTATGTGTTTAGGTTTAATAATTTATAAGTAGTTCTTATCAATCGGTTAAGGGCCGGTTCAGTCATTTTATATTCTTCCATGAACATTTGCTGATCATCCGGGTTTTCCATTTGTGCAATCTGTTCTTCAATGGAGTTATTCATGATAATCACCTCAGCACCTTCTTCTTTAGCAGCAGCTAATAAAAGATCAGAGTATTTATTTCCGGTGTGCATCGAAGGTTCGTCTACGTTAGCAACATATAGCACCGGTTTCTCGGTCAGTAAAAACAAGTCGGCAATGGCAGGTCTTTCTTCTTTGGTAATTTCCAAAGAACGGATGCTTAATCCTTTTTCCAGGTGTGCTTTGCAACGGGCCAATACATCAAATTCGGCTTTCAGTTTAGGATCGGTTTTGGTTTGTTTTTCCATCTTGCTCATTTTCTTTTCTACGCTTTCCAAATCTTTCAACTGCAGTTCCGTTTCAATAATTTCCTTATCGCTGATAGGGTTGATCGCACCTTCATCCCGCAAAATATTTTCATCTTCAAAACAGCGAACCACATGAATGATGGCATCCACTTCCCGAATATTTCCTAAAAATTTATTGCCCAAACCTTCACCTTTACTGGCTCCACGAACCAATCCGGCGATATCTACAATTTCAATCTGAGTAGGTACAATCCTGGCCGGATTCACCAGAGCTGATATTTTATCGATACGCTCATCCGGTACATCAACCAAACCCACGTTTGGTTCGATGGTGCAAAAACGATAATTACTTGCCTGCGCTTTGGCACTATTACTCACTGCATTAAATAAAGTTGATTTTCCAACATTTGGAAGGCCTACTATTCCTGCTTTCAAAGACATGTTTCAAAATTTTGAGCGGCAAAGATAATGCGGTGAGGCTTAGCGGCGAAATGTGAAAAGATTGTTTTGTTTTTTCATTAAAAATCGCCAATCTTCAATCTTAAATCCAGATTTAAATATGTCTCTCAGTAAGATATGGACCGCTTTTATCATCGTTGCATTGCTAGCAGCTGCCGGCAAATTTATGTTTCAACCAGGCCAGGACATGATATTCAGCAGCCTGGTTACAGGAAAGAATACTGACACACTATCTGTTCGGGATATTGATATTTCTATCGTTCCGGTAGAAATTCAAGACAAGCTTAAAGATCAGAAGCTGGCAATTTGGGGTAAAGAAAAAATTTATAAAGCAGATAGTGTTTCTTATCGTGCATTTACATTACAGGCAGCGAACGGCGTTTTTGAAACTACAAAAGATGCCGTTAACCTTTGTATCGGACTTATTGGTATTATGGCGTTTTTTATGGGCTTAATGGCTATTGCGGAACAAGCAGGTGGAATCCGTTTTTTATCCCGTATCATTGGACCATTCTTTTCTAAAATATTTCCGGAAGTTCCAAAAGATCATCCGTCCATGGGACATATGGTCATGAATTTTTCTGCCAATCTATTAGGATTGGATAATGCAGCCACACCATTCGGGATTAAAGCGATGGAAAGCCTTCAGGAAATCAATCCCAATAAAACAAGGGCATCCAATCCACAACTGATGTTTCTTTGTTTGCATGCATCGGGCCTTACATTAATACCCACGGTAATTATTGCTGATAGGGTAGCTTTAAAGTCTACACATCCAACAGATATTTTTATTCCTTGTATGATTGCCACTTTTGTAGCCACGATTGTTGCCATGTCGATTGTTGCTATACGGCAACGAATAAAAATCTTTCAAACAGTTATTCTGTTATGGGTATTGGGCATATCCACGGTTATAGCCGCATTAATATTTTATGTAAAAACATTAGATACACAAGGGGTTCAGTTTTTTTCAAGTAGCATGAGTAATGGCTTGATATTATTAATTATTCTGATGATAGTTTTCGGAGCAATTTATAAAAAGATCAATGTCTTTGATGCATTCATTGATGGGGCAAAAGGTGGATTTGAAA
Organism: Chitinophagaceae bacterium; assembly: GCA_043780275.1. Taxonomy (GTDB): domain Bacteria; phylum Bacteroidota; class Bacteroidia; order Chitinophagales; family Chitinophagaceae; genus MGR-bin208. Next base: position 277 of record JAYWCV010000092.1, on the reverse strand, counting down.
CGGCTGTAAAAATTATACCTTACCTGGTAGGCTTATTGGTCGCTATTAGCCTGTTAAGAAATAGCGGGGTGCTGGAGTTTGTATTGGATGGATTCAAATATGTATTTGTATTTTTTGATGGAGATACAAGGATTGTAGATGCTTTGCCAACAGCCATATTAAAGCCATTAAGTGGCAGTGGGGCAAGAGCTATGATGATTGACACGTTGAATACACATGGTGCCGATTCTTTTGCAGGCAACCTTGCTTCGGTATTCCGCGGCTCTGCTGATACTAC
>JAYWCV010000091.1:0-2785 GCA_043780275.1 Chitinophagaceae bacterium | reverse complement strand
ATAAGCAGATTTGTCTAACCCGATTGATTTAAGGTTCACTATGTTTTTAGCCAGCATATTCTGATAACGGATAGCCGGTGGTAAAATATAACTGCTTGCAAGATCCGCCATGATCCGGCTTTCTATCTGTACTTTCTTGATATATTTTTCCAGTTCAATATCGTGCCTGGCTTCCAGTTCAGAGTGGCTGTAAATATTGTTTTTCTGGAAAAGGTCTTTTGCTTTTTCAGTCATCATGGCATCCAAAGCAAGTGGAGTAGTTTTTACATTGGCTAATCCACGGCGTTTCGCTTCTTTTTCCCATTCATCGCTATATCCATCGCCTTCAAATAAAACATTTTCACTGGCTACAATATATTCTCGAATTACATGCATGATGGCAATCTCTTTCTTTTCTCCCTTCTCAATCAATGCATCTACTTCCGATTTGAATTTTTTCAAAGTCTCTGCCATGATGGTATTCAAAACCGTCATAGGGTTTGCACAATTGGCTGTGGAGCCAACTGCCCTGAATTCGAATTTATTTCCGGTGAATGCAAAAGGAGAAGTACGGTTACGGTCTGTATTGTCCATTAACAATTCCGGAATGCTTTTATGAATATCAATCTTCAATAAGCTTTCATCCTGTTCGTCCATATCATCAGTAACCCTTGCTTTAATATCATTCAACACTTTTGAAAGTGATTGACCAATGAAAACAGAAATGATTGCTGGAGGTGCTTCGTTGGCACCCAAACGGTGGTCGTTTGAAGCGGACGCTATAGAAGCTCTTAAAATGTCGGCATAATCATGAACTGCTTTGATAGTGTTTACAAAAAATGTAAGGAACATCAGGTTGGTTTTTGGCGTTTTGCCCGGTGCTAATAAATTAACACCTGTATCGGTAGCCAAACTCCAGTTATTGTGTTTACCACTTCCATTAATTCCAGCAAATGGTTTTTCGTGCAATAAAACTCTGAGCTTATGTCTGGATGCCACCCGGTTCATTATATCCATCAACAACGTATTATGATCGACGGCCAGATTTGTTTCTTCAAAAATAGGTGCACACTCAAATTGTGATGGAGCTACTTCATTATGTCTTGTACGAAGAGGAATGCCCAGTTTATACGATTCTTCTTCATAGTCTCGCATAAATGCATAAACTCTTTCCGGAATAGCTCCGAAATAGTGGTCATCTAATTGTTGTCCTTTTGCAGGGGCATGACCAAAAACGGTTCTGCCACACATGACCAAATCAGGACGGGCATTAAATAAACCTGCATCCATTACAAAATATTCCTGCTCCCAGCCAAGTGTAGCCGTAACTTTAGATACGTTTTTATCAAAATAATTGCAAACATCAACGGCAGCCTTATCCAAACTAGCTAATGCTTTTAATAATGGTGCTTTATAATCGAGTGATTGACCGGTATAGGAAACAAAAATAGTGGGAATACATAAGGTCTTTCCTTTTCCTATTTCCATAATGAAAGCAGGTGATGAAGGATCCCAAGCAGTATATCCTCTTGCTTCAAAAGTTGCTCTTAATCCTCCACTCGGAAATGAAGAGGCATCGGGTTCTTGCTGAATCAATGCATCAGCTTCAAAAGTTTCGATGGGAGTGCCGTCACCTTTTAATGTAAAGAATGAATCATGTTTCTCTGCAGTACTTCCGGTAAGTGGTTGAAACCAATGCGTAAAATGCGTTACGTTTTTACTCATGGCCCATGCCTTTAAACCATTGGCAATCTGATTTGCCATGACACGGTCAATTTTTTGTTGAGCTTTAATTGAACCCATTAAACTTTTATACGCCTCATCAGATAGAAACTGTCTGGAAACTTCAGCAGTGAAAACATTCTCTGCAAAAATGGAAGTTATTTGTGAAGAGGCTTTTACTTCTGTTTCATTGTTTGAGGTAATTTTTGAAATGGCATTTAATCTGGCTGACATGATTATTATTTTCAACAAAGAAAACGAAACTTATAAAAAAAACAAGTTTTTTTATTGAATTTTGTTTAAAAAAAGAAGAATAAGCCAAAAAAAGTGAAAAATAATAGAGGATAAATTGAAAATTAGCGTAGTAAATCCTAAATAATTAAGTATAAGTATTTTTATTAATATTATTAAACAAGAGAATATTTATTCTCTCCCAATTTATTTGTGCCACCATCGGCACTATTAAAAATGGGATAATCAAACTTCTGTAACGGACGATTGCGCCTAAAAAATTTACAGTATAACCGATCGTCAATAACAATGAAAAAGAGAAGAACAAACAGAAATATAAAAATTGACTCGAAGGTTTTGTCTTAACACGCCAGAACAAAAACATTAAAAAGAGCAGTAATAAAAAATTTATTTCGGTGGCTGCCGCTAATGAAAGTAAATGTTTTACATCGGAAGGGTATGGCCTGATAAGTGACAGATTTAATGCCTGAGGTGCGTTTAAAAAAAAGCTGACTGCTGTTGGATGCAGTTTTTTCATTGGTATAATGGATCCACCGGTAAGTTTCGAAAACTCCATCTGTTTATTAACCACAGCTTCAGGGAAATTTAATGAAGGATGAACATATTTTAAAGAAAAAAACAGGAGTATGAAAAAAGCATATCCGGTAAAGTAAACAGTTCTGGTATGGTTTGGAAACCTGTTTGATATGACCCATATAAGTAAAGCCGGTATGAATATTACAATCAGAAAATTGCGTAATACTAAAATTATTAATAAGGAAAATGCTATGGATATTAAACTGATTAGAGAGAATCTTTTATTTTTTAATCCAAAATAAACCTGGAAAACAAT
>JAYWCV010000090.1:0-2149 GCA_043780275.1 Chitinophagaceae bacterium | reverse complement strand
AGGTAAAGCCTCAGCATTTCCAGTTCATCTTCCAACGGTATTAATTTTTTTTGAGAATGCATCAGTACCATGCGGATAAGCCGGGAGAAACGGGTGAGGTAATCTGATGCAATCTTATTATCATTTTTAAAAATAAAACGATTGATGGAGCTGAGGCAATTAAATATAAAATGCGGATTCATCTGGGCCCGCAGTGCCTGCATTTCTAATTCAGTAGCTCTTTGCTGCAGTTCAGCATTCTTTTTTTCATTTTGCAGCTGTTGAAGTTTCAGCTTGTTTCCAAGTTTAAGTTTCTCATTCTTTCTTTTTAAAGAAAGGTTTCTGAAAATGAAAAAACCAATCAGAACAAAAAGAACCAGAGCTGCCAAAAGAATTTTTTTAAATAAAGCTTCCTGTTTCAATTGTTGTTCTTTTATCTTATTGTCTTTATTTAATAAACTTATTTGTGCTTCTTTTTTTTCATTTACTGCCTGAGTTTTATAACTGTTTAGCTTCCATAAAAACTTCCTGCTGTTCATAGAATCCTTTAACATCGTATGTTTTTTCAGGTACAGGTATGCACTGTTATTTCTTCCTAACCGATGATATAGATTAGAAAGCAAATCATAACTGTCTATTTTCCATTGCCATTCATTATGTTCATCGGCAATAGCTTTCGCTTTTCTACCATATTTTAACGCATCTTTATAATTTTTCTTTCCTTCAAGAGATCTTCCGGCAAATAGAAAATCATTCCACAACCCAACATAATTATTTTCCTTTGACTTAATTCCTTCCATGAATATATTCAGTGCTTTGTCATATTGTTTTGTCAGCAAATAAATTGTTCCCTGAATTCGTTTTACCCATAAATTTTTAATATCCTGATTTTTTATTGCCCGCTGAAAATAAATAATGGCTGAATCATATTTACCTATTCGATAAAATAAATCTCCCATTTCCTGTTCCATAGTCCATATTGAATTATTTTCTTTTGCATTTTGAGAGCCCTGGCGGTAGTAATTTAATGCTGTTTCATAATCTCCTGCAGTTTTATATAACAGTGCCATATTAGATATTGAGAATTGAACCAGGATATTAGCCCATTCTATGTTTTTTGCCGTTCTTTTTTGTGTAGCTGAAAAACTTTTTTGACAATATTCAAGACCTTCTTCATATTTACCTTTTTCTGAATAAACAACACATAGCCATGTAGCCGCTTCAGCCTGACCCGTGATATAATTAGCTTTTTCAAAATACTTCAATGCCTTCTTTGTATATTCTAAATATGCCGCCTCATCTTTTTCCCTTACAATAGTACCTCGCCACATCCAAAGATACCCGAGCAGTTTGTCGTTTTGAATATTTTCAGCAATTGGAAATGCCTGGTCAATATATGTACCGGAAGCTACCATATTGCCTTTGTATTTTTCTCCAGTGGCTAAATTAAACAGTGAGGTGGCAATACCATTTTTATATCCAATCTTTTTAGCTTCTTCATTAGCTTTTAAGGCGAAAAAAATAATTGAATCTGCCAGCAACTTATAATTCTTGTTGTTTGGAAATTGATAAAAAGAAAATTCTTCACTTAAGGAATTAAGGCAGTCAATTCTGGCACTATCACGTAAAGAAGGCAATACTTTTTTCAGACTGTCAATTCTCAAACTATCCCGATTGAGTTTTTGAGATTGTGCCTGCAGATGAAAGGCAAGCAGTAATGCGATTATCAAAAAATAATTTTTCATAATAAAACCTTCATGCCGGTTTAAAGTTTTAAAATAAGGAATGAGAAGTTACGAAAAGAACGGCAATCAGATAACCGAAAATAATGTGAGGGTTGACCTTATTTAAACCAGATTGGGTGGAAAGTGTCATTTTACTGGTGACTATGTTCAGAAAATGGGTGAAGAGACTACAGAGAAAGCCTGCCGCCCACCTACGCAAAGCTTCGCTGGATAAACCGGCAGACAGGATTTTTTGTTTTTCCAGTGTATATTTAATTATTTTGAACGAATGGATAAGAAAGAAAGGTTGTTATTATTTTTATTGGCTGCTATTAATTTTACCCATATTCCTTTCCCGTAGGGTGTTCAATTCATCAACCTTTCACCGAAACTATCCGCAAAAAATACCGGATGTTCGCCGCCGGGTCTCTCGCCAGAGGACCCGG
>JAYWCV010000089.1:0-2349 GCA_043780275.1 Chitinophagaceae bacterium | reverse complement strand
ATATCATATTCCACCCGTTCTTTTATCCGGGCAGCTTCATCCTGCTTACCGGTCGATTTATAATATGCTACCTGTGCCATCATTTCATCCTGTATCTCATGAATTATTTTCGTTTGCAGGTCACGGGGAGCCAGGTAAAGATTGGCCGGGAATATGGCCGCATCTTCCAGTTTGCTAATCCGTTTACCGCTATCAATATCAAAACTTTCTATTTCTTCTATTTCATCGCCAAAGAATGAAATCCGGAAACCATGATCGGCATAAGGCAGGTTAATATCAACCGTATCACCTTTTACCCGAAAAGTACCCCGGGTAAATTCTATTTGAGTTCGATTGTATGTAGAATTTACCAAGTTGTGTAAAAACCCTTGCCTGGAAAGGATCTGGCCTTTTTTTATCCGGATAATTCCGTTGGCATATTCAGTGGGGTTTCCCATGCCATAGATACAACTGACTGATGCAACAACGATGATATCCCTTCGACCGCTCAATAATTCAGATGTTGCCTGAAGCCTTAATTTGTCCAATTCTTCGTTGATTGATAAATCTTTTTCGATATAGGTATTTGAAACGGCGAGGTAAGCTTCGGGTTGATAATAATCATAATAAGAAACAAAATAACAAACCGCATTTTCCGGAAAAAACTGTTTGAACTCTCCGTACAATTGTGCAACCAATGTTTTATTATGGGTCAGCACTAATGTGGGCCTTTGTGTTTGTTGAATGACATTGGCAATGGTAAAGGTTTTACCACTTCCGGTTACCCCTAAAAGTGTCTGATGCTTTTCTCCCAACAACAGGTTATTGGTCAATTCCTGAATAGCTTCTGGTTGATCACCGGCGGGTTCAAAACTGGTATGTAGATTAAAAGGCATTTATATGGAAAGTAGGCAATTTATTAAACTCTTCATGGAAGTAAATAGTTCGAGTACTTTTATTAACGTTTTAAAATTACGGAGTAGTTTTTGGATTTGTAAAATCCTGTAATCCTGTTACATTTGCGGAAGTATTGATTTCCTTTCATTGAAATATCATCTCTCATTTTTGAAATAATAACACATGAAGCTTTCTCTTCTTTCCGAAACATTGATAGGTTCCGAAATAGTAAAACTGGGTGGACAGATTCGTGAAAAAATAAAACAGGGAGAGAAAATTTACAATTTTACGGTGGGTGATTTTGATCCATCTATTTTCCCCATTCCAAAAGCGCTGGAAGATGAAATTGTACAGGCATACAGAAATCACTTTACCAATTATCCGGCTGCAGAAGGAAACCAGGATTTGAGAGAATCCGTTTCAGCATTTATTCAAGAATCACTTGGATTGGAATATGAAATAAATGAAATATTGATAGCAACCGGTGGCAGACCGTTGATCTATGCATTATTCAGGGCAATATGCGATAAGGAAGATAAAATAATTTACCCGGTTCCATCATGGAATAATAATCATTATTCGCATTTTGTGGATGGCGAACATATCGTGATAGAAACTAAAGCAGCGAATAATTTCATGATTACGGCAGATGAAATCAGGCCCTATATAAAAGGCGTTTCATTAATATCTCTTTGCTCTCCACAAAACCCAACCGGCACTACTTTTAAAAAAGAAGAACTGGAAAAAATCTGTGACCTTGTGTTGGAAGAAAACAACCGCCGCAGCAGTACAGAAAAGAAAATTTATGTGATGTACGACCAGATGTATTTTCATCTGACTTATGGCGACATCCAGCACTACAACCCGGTTTCGCTTAGGCCCGCCATGAAGGAGTACACTATTTTCATTGATGCCATCAGCAAAGTATTTGCAGCTACTGGTGTACGAGTTGGCTGGGCTTTTGGGCCCGTTACCGTAATGGCTAAAATGAAAGCTTTATTAACCCATGTGGGGGCATGGGCACCCATGGCTGAACAAAAAGCATTAGCTATTTTTTTAACACAAAAAGAAGAGATTAATAATTACCTGGTCAATTTTAAAATTGAATTACTGGAAAGGCTAAATAAAATTTATGAAGGTTTAATGATACTTAAGCAGGAAGGTTTCAATGTAGATGCTATTGCTCCCGAAGCGGCTATTTACCTGACTATAAAATTTGACCTGGTTGGTAAAAAAACGGCAGACGGAATAGAATTAACCACTCAAAAAGAAGTTACCGCTTTTATTCTTGATGAAGCAAGGCTGGCAATTGTTCCATTTTCTGCATTTGGTTCACCGGTTTCTTCTCCCTGGTACAGGTTAAGTATTGGAACATGTAAAAAAGAAGAGATCGGCGAAATGTTTGCAAAACTAAGAGAGGCCCTGGAGAAACTAAACTAAGTGAAGTATATTAATTTTTGTTCAGCAAAAAAC
>JAYWCV010000088.1:0-5319 GCA_043780275.1 Chitinophagaceae bacterium | reverse complement strand
TTCAATTAGTTTGATAGCTTTTTCTTGTTTGCTGCTAAGTCCGTCTTCGCCAACAACTCTATAATCTTGTTGTCCAACGATTAAAAAGTCTGTGTCCTTTGTTACGTTTCCACCGACAATGCCACCAACATCTGCAATAGTTTGTTGTGCTTCGGCTCTTGTCATTGATGATAATGCTCCTGTAAAAACGCAAGTCCGACCATAAAAAATACTGTCAATATTATGCTTTGTTGGGTCGCCAATGATTTTCGTTAAGTCGGTTGCTTTATGAGCTCGTTTAGTTTCAGATGGTCTGTAACCACCGTCATAAAGTTGTCCAACAGTAGTTTTTAATTTCTCTGGAAAGTCGTCAATTGAATAAACGCCTGCAATGTCAAATGCTTTGAGTGCTAACTCTGCAGTTGCTCTACTGTCTGCCGCTGCTCTGTGATGTTTTAGTGGAATTTCGTTGACTTTGCAAAGTGTTTTTAAGTCGTATGCTGGAAGTCCTTGCCATACTTTTTTTGAGAAAATGTAACTGCAAGAATAACTCAAAGTTGGAAACGGAATTTGATACGCTTCAAGTGTCCTACGAAGAACACTAAAGTCAAAACCTGCATTATGAGCAATTAAAAACTGGTTCTCAACCAAAGGTTTTATTTCTTTCCAAAGTTCGTTGAACTCTGGTTTGTCCGCAACGTGTTCAGGTCTGATGCCGTGAATTAAAATATTGAAATAGTCAAACTGGTCATACATTGGTTTTATGAGCCACGATTTTGTGTCAACGATTTTTCTGTCTTTAACGAAAGTCAAACCGATTTCACAAGGGCTGTCTCTGTCTGCCGTTGCAGTTTCAAAGTCAATAGTTATAAAGTCCATAAGTGTGTCATTATTTTAGGGTTTGCGTTAAGGTAGCAGCCAACGGTCGAGTATTGCTGCAGGTGGGGGATTCATTGAATGTCCAGCCCGGAACAAATGCCGATTGAAAAACTGATGTTGAAGATAACAACAAAAAGCTAAATTATAAACGTCCAGCCCGAACAAAAGATGCCACGTTGCTGCTGCCGAAGATTACAAGGTCAAGCCCCACTTGCAGCAATACTTTTGTTGGTGGCAGCTTTGTCAGTCATTAAATCTTTTTTTTGGTTGCTGAATTAGTTCCTCTTTAAACTTTTTGATTTCCGCAAAATTTACAGGTGTCCATTTATCAGTTTGTGAATTATATTGAAGTCTTATTTTCGGTTTTAAATCAAAATTTCCTTTTAAATCAGGATTTTGAAAATCATTTTCTTGCTTTGTTTTATCTCTTAGGTACTCAAATATTTTATCAATCGCATTGTCTATTGTTTCTTCATTTGCAGTTCCTCGCAAACTAAATTCCACAGTCTTATCTTGTCCTACTTTAAAATTTAACTCTATTTTATTTTTGTCATTTTGTATTTTTTCTTGCTTTTTATTTGAATGTTTGGTAAGCCTTTTCCAAGTCGTTGAAAGTGCATATTTGAAGCCCTCGAATATTGTTGGTATAATTAGTCCAGTAACTATTAACTCTGTAGGATGTTGCTCGAAATAGATTAAAATGTCTGCTGGACCTCCTGAAAAATGAAAATACTCTTTTTTATCTTCTTTTACAATTACGGAAAAGTCAGAGTTTTTAATATTTTCAAATTCGTCTGTTATATCAGATGGAAGGTGTCTATAAACTACTTTAATGTCTGCTATTTCCATAAGTTGAGATTTTGTCTTTAAAGTTGCCACCAACGTTCAGGTATTGCTTGCAGGTGGGGAATTCATTGAACGTCCCGCCCGGAACCGCTGCTTGGTTTTGATTAAGAGTTGAAATTAACATTTTTTTGCCTGGCTTTATTCGTCAAGCCCGAACTGCTGTTGATACTTGCACATAGCCGAAGTTTCAACGTCCAGCCCCACTTGCAGCAATACTTTTGTTGGCTGTTAGTGCATTCTACTGTATCAAAACATATAAAAGGAATGAATGTTGTCTGTCCCGTCCTAAACGGTGAGATTAGCGTATTGGATGTAGTCTCGCCAGAACCGCACCCAGATGATGTTGAACTCATGTCAAGGTTGAGAGGTAAAAACAGGAAAGAAACAATTCTTATATTAAAAGATCATGGGTTTTTTATGGGTGGTCAAAATAATTCTTCGACCATTGATTTTCAAAGTAAGTAAATTCTGGAATAGGGTATAGAACATTATTCTTGTCTCTAACCGCTTTTTCTTCAAGATAGTTTTCAATTATCCCATAACAATACTTTCCTATTCTTTCACATAAATACGGTATTTTAAATGCCCCATATTTGTCTATGGAAAACTTACCAACAAATACGAGGTTAGCATATCTTCTACTGCTGTCGTTGTCCCAAAAATTTATTGTCACCTTAAAATCTGCTGCGTTATTTAAGCTACTGTCACGCCACCTGCCTTCTACTTCCATGCTGTGACCTATCTCGTCATTAAACTCTGCAAGCGGTTCAACGAAATAAGGCATCTCTATTGATAAGTGTTCGACAGTAATTGGCAAATCGTCTAACTGAATTTGGTAAGGTGTCTTTGTCATATTATAAAGTTTAATTGTCCTGCGTTATGTGTCAACCGTAATGAATGTGTCCAACCAATAATACTGTTTCTGCAATGTCACACTCCCGCAACTACAAGGCTGATGCCCAGTGGCATTACAGCCAACACTAAGATATATGTTATTATACGAAAAATAACATTAACAGCTTGATTATGAATCTCAAAAACTTCGTGTTTCAATAGCAACGGAAATATTATGCAGTATCATAAATTCAAATCGTCAAGCGGACTTTTTACCTTGCCTAACTGCACACGGCTTACATGTATGTACTGCAGTTACGGAACAGTGAAATGTTCATCCAAACAAAAATCAACGGATTGTTGCTGATCAGTTTGCCGAAGTTTTCTTTCGGACAAACCGTATGCCGGCACTGCTTTGCTCGGTACTTTCCAATCTGGCTTCATAACGGATTCTATCAACAATTGCCAGCATATAAGATGTATTGGGAGGAATAGATCCCAGGTTCTCTGCCACCATGATAAGGTCATTGCTATCTTTCAATTCGGCAACTGCCAGTTTAATGATAAATGCTTTTTCGGTGAGGCGTATATGTTTAAATATCAACCGGTCATTCAGAAACAGTGAAATGGAATCCCCATCCACTTCGGCATTATCATAAAACCGTAGTTCTATGGAATCGCCGGTAACAGGGATCTCCTGAAAAATAATTTTCTTACGGGAAATAAATTTTTCTTCAATACTGATTGGTTTTTCAATTACCGGTATTGTTTTTACAGATTCTTTTTTTACTACAGGCTCAGCCGGTTTTTTTATAGGTGGAATGAAAACCTGGTCTTTCTTTTCCGTAGCATTTACTGTAGAAGAAGATTTTTTTACAGGAATAATTTCTGGTTTAATTTCAATTGGTTTCAAAAAAGCCAGTTTGCCGATGCTGTCAATAAAGTAAGGATCGTTGGTACCGGCTGTGTAGTTATCAATAACAAAATCCCATTCGTCTTTAAATAAATGGGAAGTTGTTTTCTGCAGGTCTACCGTCCTTTTCAGTTCTTCTTTTTTTTCTTTCAGAGCGGCCCTTCCGTTCAAAAACATTTTAGTGCCGCCGGGGCAATTAAAATCAGCGGTTGACTGGTAAAGAACTGGGGCTGCCGGATTGAAAATGATTTTCCCCTTTTTTTCTTCAATCATCCTGTCATCCCACCAAACAGCACTGTTGCTTGCCTCGTCAAAATATCCTTTGATACTGAATCTTCTGAAGTTAAAAGGGCTTTCAAAATAATAGCTGGTTCCGGTAAGGCTGTCACCGTTTTTTACAATTTTAAGTTCTACATTTTTCCGGTCGATCTTTCCTTTCCAATAACCGGTAATTTGTTGTGCATTTGTATTTGAAAACAAAAGAAAGAAAAAAGAAATTTGTAAAAAAGGTATGAAGTTTTTCAAATGCGGTAGTCAGGTCAAATTAATAAAAAAACTGTATCTTGTAGTTAACGTTTATTTGTTCAGAATAGTATACCAGAGAATCAATACCGGTTCATTTTCACGTTAAAATCATCCAATATGAATCAAATTATCAGCCCGGAATTTTTCATCAACCATCAACTCGATTTTCATCCCGTTGTTCATTTTAATGCGGAGACTGATAAATTAATAGAGATGGATTTTTCGGAAGCAAATGAAGAATTGAATTCAGAAATGCTGAATGATACTAATCAGTTTATTAATTATGTAAACGAAAAATTGCATGAAGCCGCTGCCCGATATGGCATTGGTGGCTACAATGAACATCGGACAGTTTATTCAAGAAGTACGGTTTTCGATTCTCCTCTTCCAGGAGAAGAACCCCGTCGGTTGCATCTGGGAGTTGATATCTGGGGGCCATTAAACACAGCTGTTTTCGCACCGTTGGATGGGTTGGTTTATAATTTTGCATTTAATAATGATTATGGCGATTATGGTGCAACCATCATTCTTTCACATATACTTAACGGACAAACATTTCACACATTATATGGTCACTTATGCCTGAACGATATCAAGAATCTGGAAATAGGTCAGCGTATTGATAAGGGGGAATTGTTTGCTGAATTCGGCATGCCGATAGAAAACGGTCATTGGCCACCTCATCTGCACTTTCAGATCATTACAGATATGCAGGGACATGAAGGCGATTATCCCGGTGTATGTTCCATTTCAGATAGAGATAAATATTTATCCAATTGTCCCGATCCTGATTTGATTCTTCAACTCAACAAATACATTTCATAAAAATTGCTTTACCGTATCATATTGTTTAATTGCATTTATCTTTGATACATGTTGAACCCCAATTTGAATACGGACAAAGAGGATCTGAGTAATCCGGATAAAGAATTCGAGAATAATATCAGGCCCAATGCCATTCATGATTTTGCCGGTCAACCACAGCTTATTGAAAACCTGGTTATATTTATTAAAGCAGCTAAGCTAAGAGGAGAGGCATTGGATCATGTACTTTTTCATGGACCTCCGGGTTTAGGTAAAACCACTTTGTCGAGAATTGTTGCCAACGAATTAGGGGTAAACATCCGGGAAACTTCCGGACCCGTTATTGAAAAACCCGGGGACCTTGCGGGTTTGCTTACCAATTTAGAAACAGGAGATGTTTTATTCATCGATGAAATTCATCGGCTGAGTACGGTGGTAGAAGAATATCTGTATGCAGCAATGGAAGATTTTCGAATCGACATCATGATCGACAGTGGACCCAGTGCAAGAAGCATTCAAATAAATATCAATCCGTTTAC
>JAYWCV010000087.1:0-5998 GCA_043780275.1 Chitinophagaceae bacterium | reverse complement strand
CTTTCATATGGCAAAAGTAATGTTTTTTAATAGGGCTGGAAAGGTGCTGATGAATAAGCGCATTATCAACCATGGAAATGTCTTTTACACTATTGTCCTTAAATAAAATAGAAATCCGTTCATCCACTGTATTATAGGTGGTATTATCAGCTTCACCGGTAAAAACAAAATAGGCAGTTTCATGCATACTGATACCCAGTTTTGAACTAATCTCTTTTTTATAATTTTCTATTGAATTTTCATCAAACTTTTCTGCCTGAATTTTTATTTTAAATAAGTTCCGATTTTCCAATGCTGTGCAAAGCATAGAAAGTACTTTGTCTGGGTGGCTGCTCCAGTTTTTAATAGTGCTCATGACATCGGTATCATCAAGGCGACAAAATTTTTCTAAATGATCTTCCATGGTTAAATGCGCATCCTGGTTTTGAAGGAAAAAATCAAGTGTTTCGGTGGATGCATTTACCTGAATTCCATTTCTAATTAACTCTTTGGCCCGCCGGATAATTTTGACAAGCATTTTTTCTGCACCTAAAACAGTTTTGTGTAAGTAAACCTGCCAGTACATCAGCCTTCTGGAGACTAAGAATTTTTCGATAGAGTATATTCCTTTTTCTTCTACCATCAGGTTTCCATCATGCACCGTTAGCATTTTTATAATACGATCGTACCCAATAACACCTTCTGATACGCCGGTAAAAAAACTATCCCTTGTCAGGTAGTCCATGCGGTCCACATCAAGCTGACCGGAAACCAATTGGTATAAAAATTTTTTGGAATAAACATTGGTGAAAATATCGATGGCCATTTTCAACTGTCCATTAAAGTGTACATTCAGTTTTTGAATGATGAGAATTGAAATGGTTTCGTGATGAACATCTTTCAATAATTCATTTTCCAATGCATGCGAATAGGGGCCATGACCAATATCATGAAGCAGTATCGCAATCTTGGCACCCAATTCTTCTTCATCAGTTATTTCTATTCCTTTTCTTTTCAATTCTATTAAGGCATTACACATTAAGTGATAGGCTCCTAATGAATGATGGAGACGGGAATGTACAGCACCGGGATATACCAGGTTGGCAAATGCCATTTGATAAATCCTCCTTAATCGCTGATAGTATGGATGTGCAATGATATCAAGCAATAGTGGATGGTCCAGTGTAATGAATCCATAAACCGGGTCATTTATTATTTTTCTCAAAGTGGGCATATGGCTGTTGCATTTTTGTTAAAGCCTTTCAAACAGTTGACAAATCTACAATAGCTAGGTCTAAAAAGCTAAATTTGAAAACAGTATACAATGTTTGCTTTTTTTTGTAGATATTACCTGTGTGTTCATTTTCATGAATTCAGATTTGCCGAATCAAAAATAAAAATATGTCATTAGGAAAAATTCTTTGGGTGGATGATGAGATTGATAGTTTACAATCTCAGAAAATGTTTTTGGAAAATAAAGGGTATGAAGTTTTTACGCTGACCAATGGCTTCGATGCCATTGATTTTATCAAAGAAAATCAGATTGACGTATTGTTGATTGATGAAAGTATGCCCGGATTAACCGGGTTGGAAACACTTGCTAAAGTGAAAGAAATAAAACAACACCTGCCGATTGTACTCATAACAAAAAACGAAACGGAGAACCTGATGAATGATGCTATTGGCAGTCAGATATCCGATTACCTGATCAAGCCCGTAAATCCAAATCAGGTATTATTGAGTTTGAAAAAAATACTTGACAACCGCCGGTTGGTTTCCGAAAAAACAACATCGGCCTATCAGCAGCAATTCCGCAACCTGTTTATGGCATTAAACAGTAATCCGGATCATTCAGAGTGGATGGAGATTTATAAAAAATTAATTTTCTGGGAACTGGAAATGGAAAAAACCGATAGCCCTGAAATGACCGAAATTTTAAAGTCACAAAAAAGTGAAGCAAATACAGAGTTCTTTAAATTCATTTCGCGGAATTATGCATCATGGGTTGGACTGAAAAGTAAAGATGGTCCGGTTATGTCGCATAATTTACTGCGTGAAAAAGTATTTCCAAATTTGGAGAAAGGTACCCCTGTTTTTTTTATCCTCATTGATAATTTGCGATATGACCAATGGAAAATCATTGAACCCATTTTCGCAGAAAATTTCCGCATTCTGGAGGAGCAAAGCTTTTACAGCATACTTCCAACTGCAACACAATATAGCCGCAACGCTATTTTTGCCGGCATGATGCCTGCTGATATTGAAAAAAGATATCCATCACAATGGAAGAATGATGAAGAAGAAGGAGGAAAAAATTTACATGAAGAAGAATTTTTCAGAGAGCAGGTAAAAAGGGAAGGACCACCTGGTCTCCGCGTTTCTTATACCAAGGTATCCTATAATCTTGCCGGACTTGAATTGGTAAATAATATTCATAATCTGTTAGAAAATGATTTGAATGTGATTGTGTACAATTTTGTAGATATGATGAGCCATGCCAGAACCGAGATGGATATTTTGAAAGAGCTGGCCAGCGATGAGATGAGTTATCGAAGTATTACTGCTTCCTGGTTCGAACATTCACCATTAAACCAAGCTTTGAAAAAAATTGCAGATAAAAAAATTAAAGTCATCCTTGCATCCGATCATGGAACGATCCGTGTAAATTCTCCATACAAAGTTATTGGAGATAAGCAAACTACTTCAAATCTTCGCTATAAGCATGGGCGTAATTTAAATTATGAAGAGAAGGATGTTTTGGCATTTCGAAATCCAAAGGAAATAGGTTTGCCGTCTCCGGCTTTCAATTCTTCATACATATTCGCCAAAGAAGATGGTTTTTTATGTTATCCAACCAATTATAATCATTACGTAAACTATTATCGTAATACGTTTCAACATGGAGGTGTAAGCCTCGAAGAAATGATCATTCCCATCATAAAAATGGAGAGTAAAGTAAATTGATATGGTTAAAGGGGAGTGATTGTGGAAAAATCATTCACATGATTTTCTTATTCTTAAATTCAGGAACTATATTTTTGCCAACCCTCATTGCACCCAATCAGGAAGAATTAAAATGAAGTATAATCAAACCACATTGGATAAGATAGAAAAGATAGCCGAAGAATGTGGCTATGTAATCCGTTATGAAAAAGGAACTTTTCAGAGTGGCTATTGTATTCTCGAAGAAAAAAAAGTGGTTGTTTTGAATAAATTTCTTACAGTGGAAGGACGGGTATATACCATGATTGATTTGATTTCTACATTGAAAATAGACGCGGAAATTCTGTCCGCAGAAAGCAAAAAATTATTCCATTCAATACTTGCAAACAAAGAAGAACAAGAAACCAACGAATAATATATTCTTCATTTCATTCAACAGGTTTATTTTTACAGGGTGAGTTATCCATCGATCAAAATAACGGTATTAGGTAGCGGCACCAGCAGCGGTGTTCCAATGATTACCTGTGATTGTATAGTTTGTTCTTCAACCAATGAAAAGGACAAACGCTTACGCAGCAGTATTTTGGTAGAGTCGGCCAACACTTCTTTCGTTGTTGATACTTCTCCCGATTTCAGGTATCAGATGCTTCGGTTGAAAGTAAAAAAACTAGATGCAGTATTGTTTACTCACCATCACAAAGATCATATCGCCGGACTGGATGATGTACGATCCTTCAATTTCTCGCAACAAAAACCGATAGAAATTTTTGCGAACGAACAAACCACTGAAGCCATTAAACGGGAGTTTGCGTATGCATTTTCGGATGTAAAATATCCGGGTGTGCCGGAAATAAACCTGAATTTGATTGATGAAGAAGAATTTATGATCGGTGATATTCCGGTAAAACCAATATTGGTTTGGCATCATCGCATGCCGGTTCTGGGATTTCGTTTTGGCAAGTTTACTTATATCACGGATGCAAATAGAATTGATGAAAAGGAAAAGGAAAAAATTAAAGGAAGCGAAGCCATGATCTTAAATGCATTGAGAAAACAAAAACATATTTCTCATTTCAGTTTAGGTGAAGCCATCGAAATGGTTGAAGAATTGAATATTCCTCTGGCATATTTTACTCATATTTCGCATCAGTTAGGTTTGCATAACGATATTGAAAAAGAACTACCATCCGGAATTCATCTTTCTTATGACGGGTTGATCCTAAATTTTTAATCCCTTCCTGATTCAAAAGCTAACAACTGTTAGCAATCAGATTTTTTTCAGTTACTTTGCATGCTTTCATAACCCAATGCAAGCATTTTTTTAATTAAATTTAGTTGAACAGATGAATTTTCAAAACTCAGAACTGAACCAACAGGTAGCACAAACGGCCCGTGATTTTGCAAACCAGCACATTAAACCTTTTGTCATGGAATGGGATGAGTCGCAGGAATTTCCGGTTCATGTTTTTAAAAAATTAGGCAAATTGGGCATGATGGGCGTTTTGGTACCGGAAGAATTTGGAGGAGCAGGTCTGGGATATTATGAGTATAAAACAATCATAGAAGAAATTTCAAAAGTTTGTGGATCAATTGGCTTGAGTATTGCAGCACACAACTCTTTATGTACAGGTCATATTTTAACTTTTGGAAACGAAGAGCAAAAGAAAAAATACCTGCCGAAACTGGCTACTGCCGAATGGATTGGAGCATGGGGTTTGACGGAACCCAATACCGGCAGTGATGCAGGAAACATGCAAACTACAGCCGTGAAAGATGGAGACGAATGGGTTTTAAATGGAACCAAAAGCTGGATCACACATGGTAAAAGTGGCGATGTTGCTGTAGTGATTTGCAGAACAGGTGAACCGCGATCAAAAAATAATGCAACTGCCTTTATTGTAGAAAGAGGAACTGCAGGTCTCAGTGCCGGAAAGAAAGAAAATAAGTTAGGGATGCGTGCAAGTGAAACGGCCGAAATGATTTTTGATAACTGTCGTATTCCGGATGCAAACCGTATGGGAGATATTGGTGCAGGATTTAAGCAGTCATTAAAAATATTAGATGGGGGAAGAATTTCTATTGCCTCTCTTTCTTTAGGAATCGCCAAAGGCGCCTACGAAGCAGCTTTAAAATATTCACAGGAACGACATCAGTTTGATAAACCTATTTCAAGTTTTCAGGCAATTGCATTTAAACTAGCTGATATGGCTACAGATATTGAAGCAGCTGATTTATTAACGCTGCAAGCATGTGATCTAAAAAATCGCGGAGAGAATTTGACCAAAGAATCGGCCATGGCAAAATATTATGCCAGTGAAGTGGCCGTGAGAGTTTCTAATGACGCAGTTCAAATCTTTGGCGGATATGGTTACACCAAAGATTTTCCGGTTGAAAAACATTACCGTGATTCCAAACTTTGTACCATTGGTGAAGGAACTTCCGAAATTCAAAAAGTAGTTATTTCGAGAGAAATATTAAAATAAGAAAAAACAAAGGTGAGACAGCAAACCTGGGAAATAAGATCCCGATTCAAAAATGAATCGGGATCTTATTTATTAACGCAATTCCTGCATATCAACCAGTTTTTTATAAAAACCGTTTTGCTGCATCAGTTCTGAATGTGTACCACGTTCTACAATTTTTCCTTTTTGTAAAACAATGATTTCATCTGCATTGCGAATGGTGCTAAGTCTGTGTGCAATCACAATACTGGTTCGGTTTTGCATCATATGGTTAATGGCATCCTGAACCAGTCTTTCACTTTCTGTGTCCAGCGAAGAAGTTGCTTCATCCAAAATTAATATGGGTGGGTTTTTTACCAAGGCCCTTGCAATGGTTAGTCGCTGACGTTCGCCACCACTCAGTTTGGTACCTCTGTCACCAACATTACTATGGTACCCATGTTCTTTTTGAATAATGAACTCATGGGCATTGGCAATTTTTGCTGCTTCTATTATTTCTTCTTCCGTTGCATTTTCTTTACCCAGTTTTATATTATTGTAAATACTGTCGTTGAAGAGAATGGGTTCCTGTGTCACAATACTCATTAATCCACGAACTGATTGTAAAGAATAGT
>JAYWCV010000086.1:0-5020 GCA_043780275.1 Chitinophagaceae bacterium | reverse complement strand
AGTCTGAAAGATATTTCAGAAAAAGCCATGATAAAAGACAGTTCGGGTAAAAACATTTGCGGGATATTAGTCAATGCCAGCCGGGCAATTATCTATGCCTCTGATGGAAAAGATTTTGCAGAAGCAGCTAGGAGTGTAGCTTCTGCTTACCAGCAAGAGATGGCCGGTTGGATTTAAGGTTTCCAACCTTACCTAAAACAGGAAGGTACTTTTGTCTTTAAAGGTTGTAAATTATTAGTTGCTTACCAATCATCAAATTATTTATTGCCAATTGTATATTTTAGTTATTTTCATTTTCCAAAAATTAATTCAATGAGAAAATTCTTAATTCCCCTATTTATTCTGGGATTTGTTTTTACAGTCAGTGCCCAACAATCTGTAGAAAAAGCAAACTATCAATTGGCTGCCCGTTTTTCTACTAAAAAATTAGAGAAAATGGTTTTCAGTACTTCTGTTGATCCACACTGGTTAAAAAAATCAGACAGGTTTTGGTATGTATACGAAACTACCGAAGGGAAAAGCTGGTATATTGTTGACCCTGTGAAAGGAGAAAAAAAACAACTATTTGATAAAGCAAAATTAGCTGCGGAAATTACAAAAATTGTGAAAGATCCTTTTGATGCCGAACATTTAGCCATCGACAGCCTTCGGTTTGTAAAAGATGAAAACTGGATCCAGTTTGAAGTGAAGAGTACGTTGGAAGTGGAAAAAAAGGATAGCACTGTTAAAAAGGATTCTGCTTCTAAAAAACCAGCGGCCCCAGCGGTTAAAGAAAAGAAAACATTTTATTTCGAATATAATCTTATAACCAGTCAATTGGTTGAATTAACCGATTTTACCAAACCTAAGCGAAATGCCCGTTGGGCCTCTATTTCACCAGATGGGGAAACAATCGTCTTTGCAAAGAATTTAAATTTGTACTGGATGGATAAAACCAATTATGCAAAAGCCTTGAAAAATGAAGAGGACAGTACGATAGTTGAGCATAAACTTACAACAGATGGTGTGGAGAATTTCGAATACGGCAATACACAAAACGAAACCAATGTTGATAAAGAAAAAAATAAAAATAAACGGAAGTCAGCATTTGTTTACTGGTCACCCGACTCAAAAAACTTTGTAAAAATTAAAACCGATTCCAGGTCTGTAAAAGACCTTTGGGTTATTAATAGTATCGCCGAACCAAGACCAACATTGGAAACCTACAAGTACATGATGCCGGGAGAGAAAGAATCTCCGATCGATTATTTTTTAGTTTTCGATATGATTACCAAAACAAAAAAAGAATTGGATATTAAACAATTCAAGGATCAGGATGTGGCAGTATGGACGGCACCCAATATGGTGAATACCAGGGATGATGACTGGAGGCCATTGAAATGGTTGGGTACTGACAATAAACTTTATTTCAGCCGAACCAGCAGAGACCTAAAAAGAATTGATGTATGTGAAGTGGACATTAAAACAGGAACAGTTAAACCATTGATAGAGGAGCGAATGAATACGTATGTAGAAATAAAAAGGTTGGGATTGGTCAATGCCGGAGAAGAATTAATTCAATGGAGTGAAAGAGATGGTTGGGCACATTTTTATTTATATGATGGAAAAGGGAATCTGAAAAATCAAATCACATCAGGCGCATACCATTGCGAGGACATTGTTGGTATTGATGAAAAGAAAAGGGTATTATTTTTCTCTGCAAATGGTAAAGAGCTGGGAGAAG
The DNA here is from genome assembly GCA_043780275.1 of Chitinophagaceae bacterium. Classification (GTDB taxonomy): domain Bacteria; phylum Bacteroidota; class Bacteroidia; order Chitinophagales; family Chitinophagaceae; genus MGR-bin208. The sequence continues at coordinate 3,297 of JAYWCV010000086.1, read as the reverse complement.
ATCCTTACTATCTGCATTTGTACCGGGTGAATTTTGATGGTACAGGTTTACGGTTATTGAATCCCGGTGAGTTTGAACATTCCATGAGTATGAATGATAACAACCTATTTTATGTAGATAATTTTTCCAGGGTAAATACAATTCCTAAATCTGTTTTGTATAATAGTGAGGGCAAAAAAATGATGGATCTGGAAACATCCGATTTCTCTTCTTTGTTTGCCGCCGGATATAAATTTCCGGAAATATTTAAAGTAAAAGCAGATGATGGCATAACAGATTTGTATGGTGTAATGTATAAGCCATTCAATTTCGACAGTGCTAAAAAATATGCTGTAGCAGAATATGTATATCCGGGACCACAAACAGAAGCAGTAAATAAATCATTTAGTTTGCCTAATGCCAGAACAGATCGGTTGGCTCAAATAGGAATCATCGTAGTTACTGTAGGAAACCGTGGTGGACATCCAAGCCGTTCAAAATGGTATCACAATTATGGGTATGGGAATTTGAGAGATTATGGGTTAGCAGATAAGAAGGCAGCATTGGAACAACTTTCAGATCGTTTCACTTATATTGATATCGATCGGGTAGGTATTCACGGACATTCGGGTGGTGGCTTTATGAGTACGGCAGCCATGCTGGTTTATCCCGAATTATTTAAAGTAGCGGTTTCTTCTTCAGGTAATCATGATAATGCTGTTTACAACAGGTGGTGGAGTGAAAAACACCATGGCGTTAAAGAACAGATCAGTGAAAAGGGAGATACTTCATTCATTTATAACATTGAAAAAAATCCTGATCTTGCAAAAAACCTGAAAGGACATTTATTATTAGTCACAGGAGATATTGATAATAATGTGAGCCCAGCAAATACCATACGAATGGCTAATGCTTTGATAAAGGCAAACAAGCGATTTGATTTTATGCTTATGCCAGGTCAACGTCACGGTTTTGGCGATATGTCAGAATATTTTTTCTGGGCATTAACCGATTATTACGCTAAGTGGCTGATGGGAGATTTCTCTCAGCCGGTTGATATTGTTGAAATGAACCGGGAGATTGAACAATCGGGCAATAAAAAGAAATAATATTTCACAACTGTAAATTATTTTAAGGCGTATTGGAAAAGCTGTATTGAACCGGTTCAATGCAGCTTTTTTATTATAACTTCAAATCTGTACCTAAACTGCTCATCACAAAACCCTACCTTTGAAACTCCAATAAATTATCATTTTTATGGCTGCTAAGACAGATTATTTTGTAAGTCCTGATTATTTTCAATTAGATGAACTTCTAACAGATGAGCACAAGCTTATCCGCGACACGGTGCGCAGTTATGTAAAAAAAGAAATAAGTCCGATTATTGAAGAATATGCACAGAATGCAGAATTTCCACAACAAATTGTAAAGCAATTAGGAGATCTGGGTTGTTTTGGCCCCACTGTTCCCGAACAGTATGGTGGAGGTGGATTGGATTATATAAGCTATGGTTTGATGATGCAGGAACTGGAAAGAGGAGATAGCGGGGTCAGGTCCACAGCTTCTGTTCAGGGGTCCTTGGTAATGTATCCTATATATCAATATGGAAACGAAGAACAACGAAATAAATATTTACCAAAATTGGCAAGCGGCGAGTGGTTGGGATGTTTTGGTTTAACAGAACCCGATCATGGCAGTGATCCTTCCGGTATGTTATCTTCATTCAAAGATGCCGGTGATCATGTGGTATTGAATGGATCAAAAATGTGGATTAGTAATGCGCCGTTTTCCCAGGTGGCTGTTGTGTGGGCAAAGAATGAAGAAGGTATTGTGCATGGTTTGATTCTGGAAAGAGGTATGGAAGGTTTCTCTACGCCAACAACGCATGGTAAATGGAGCTTACGGGCATCGGCAACCGGAGAGCTGGTTTTTGATAATGTAAAAGTGCCTAAAGAAAATATTTTACCAAATGTGTCTGGTCTAAAAGGACCATTGGGATGTTTATCCAAAGCCCGATACGGTATTGCCTGGGGTGCGGTAGGTGCTGCGATGGATTGTTATGATACGGCACTTCGATACAGCAAAGAAAGAATTCAGTTCGATAAGCCCATCGGCTCGTTTCAGTTACAACAGAAAAAGTTGGCTGAAATGGTTACCGAAATTACGAAAGCACAATTATTGAACTGGCGTTTAGGTGTGCTGATGAACCAGGGAAAAGCAACGCCACAGCAGGTTTCCATGGCAAAAAGAAATGCCTGTGAAATAGCAGCCAATATTTGCCGGGATGCAAGACAGCTTTTAGGTGGCATGGGTATTACCGGCGAGTATAGTGTAATGAGGCATATGATGAACCTGGAAAGTGTAATTACCTATGAAGGAACCCACGATATTCATTTGCTGATTACCGGAATGGATATTACAGGTTTTAATGCATTTAAATAAATAACAGGTTCAAAGTTGGTGAGCAACATATCATGAAAATATTTCTTTTAGGATTTATGGGTTCGGGGAAAACACACTGGGGTAATATGCTCAGTAAAAAATTAAATCTTCCATTTTTCGATCTGGATGAGCAGATTATAGCCAATGAAGAAAAGTCGATTGAAGAAATATTTACAATTTACGGGGAAGAATATTTCAGATTATTGGAGAAAGATGTGCTGCATATTATTACCGAAAGCCATGAGAGTTTTATCATGGCAACCGGCGGCGGAACACCCTGCTTTTTCAATAACATCGATTATTTGAAAAAGAATGGAATGCCTGTATGGATCAATACTTCCGTGGATGTATTATTTGCCCGCCTTTTGAAAGATGGTGGAAAACGACCATTAATTAAAAACTTAACCGATCAGCAATTAAAAGAATTTATTATTAAAAAATATGCGGACCGGAAAATTTATTATCAGCAAGCCGAGCTGATCATTGATGATGAAACCACCAGTCTGGAAAGCCTAGTTCAAAAAATATTTCATGCATAAATCAATTTTGTTCATCGGTACAGTACTTGCCGCATTAGCGGTTATTTTGGGTGCATTTGGAGCTCATGCATTAAAAAAAATGCTGCCGACAGAAACTGTTGCAAGTTTTCAAACGGGTGTACAGTATCAGATGTATCATGCTTTTGCATTAATGATTACATCTTTGTTATTTGAAAAAAATAAAAGCAGATGGATTAATTGGGCAGCCTTTTCTTTTCTTGCAGGAATACTTTTTTTCTCCGGTTCTCTTTACCTGTTAACTTTCCTGAAAGCAACGGAAACAGTGGGTTTGGCTGGCATTGGAATGATTACACCGGTTGGTGGATTATTCTTTATT
>JAYWCV010000085.1:0-5176 GCA_043780275.1 Chitinophagaceae bacterium | reverse complement strand
CCCGAATTCATTACAGGTAGTACAAGAATGAAAAGTGGTACTTCTCAAAAATTGGTTTTGAATATGATTTCAACATCCGTGATGATACAGTTAGGAAGGGTTGAAGATAATAAGATGGTGAACATGCAGCTTAGCAATGATAAATTGGTTGATAGAGGAGTAAAAATGTTGATGGAAAAAACAGCGATAAAGGATTATGAAATTGCCAAAGAACTTTTATTAAAAAATGGAAGTGTTAAGAAAGCGATTATTGATTTCAACGGGTTATAGAATATAGTTTTGAATTAAAATAGCTGAATTAAATCTACAATAATCTGCAAATGAATGGCTATTTCATATTTTGAGGTGCTGGCTTCAACTGACGGATGCTTTGTGTACTCTTTGCGTTTACTCCTTAGTGTCTTTGCGACTTAGTGGCAAAAAACACATCACCAATAAGACAGGAAGGCAAAATTTTGCGCAAAGAACACAACGGGTTTACAAAATCAACAATAATCGGTAAATGCCTAGAATTTTCGATTTTTTTTCATAATTTGCTTTTCTTATATATAGGATGATGAATCACCAATCAAATAGCTTTTCTTTTACTGCTGATTTTACTTCGGTGATTAATTTTACAATTATTACAACAACAACCCTTTAGGGGTTATACTTTACATATCATCATAGGGCAGAAGCTATTTTCAAAAAAATCACTCATTTTATTTGTATAAAACCTATCTCATTCCATGAAAATATTAAAATTCGGAGGCTCATCGGTTGCCAATGCGGAGAATATCGGTAAAATATCAGCCATCATAAAAAAGGCATCAGAAACCGAACAGATTGTAGTTGTTGTATCTGCTTTAGGTGGAACTACCGATTTATTATTAAACTGCGGAAAACTGGCGTCTGAAAAAAATCAGCAATACCTGGAACTGCTGAAAGAATTTCATGATCGGCATATTGATTTGGTCAATGAATTGGGATTTGGTAATCGAAAGGATACCATATTAACAATAGTGAATTTCAAATACAGCGACCTGGAAAATCTTTGTAAAGGAATTTATTTGCTTGGCGAACTTTCACTTAAAACAAAAGACCTGCTGGTTAGTCATGGAGAATGGTTGTCTTCAAAAATCATTTCCGAAAGTCTGAATAATAACAATGTAGAAAATGTTTGGAAGGATGCCCGTGAATTGATTGTCACGAATTCTTCTTTCACAAATGCGGTTGTTGATTTTGAAATAACCAATAAAAAAATTACTGACTTTGTTACTGCACAAAAAGCGCAGGTTTATATTATTCCCGGATTCATAGCATCCGATAAATCTGGTGCCACAAGTACATTAGGTCGTGGTGGATCAGATTATACTGCCGCTATTTTTGCAGCAGCACTACAGGCCGGATTGCTTGAAATCTGGACCGATGTGACAGGGCTTATGACGGCTGATCCGAGAATGGTTGTCAATGCAAAAGAAATTCCTGAAATATCTTACCAGGAAGCCATGGAGCTTTCACATTTTGGAGCAAAAGTTATTTATCCTCCAACTATTCAACCGGTCATGGCTAAAAAAATTCCGGTTCAGATAAAGAATACATTTTATCCGGAAAAACCAGGAACACTTATCAAAGCAGAAAATGTACAAAATGGAAATATTGTCCGGGGAATTTCAAGCATCAATAAAATTGTTTTACTCACTTTGGAAGGAAGTGGAATGGTAGGTATTCCCGGTTTTTCAAAAAGATTATTTGAGGCATTGGCCAATGAAAAAATAAATGTCATCATCATCACACAAAGTTCTTCCGAACATTCGATCTGTGTTGGTGTGGAAGAACAGTATGCTAAACGTGCAAAACAAGCCGTGGATGATAGTTTCAGTAATGAAATTGAATTGAAACAAATAGATCCTTTACATATAGAAGAAGAACTTTCCATTGTTGCAATAGTAGGAGAAAGTATGAAAAATCATACCGGTGTTAGCGGAAGAATGTTTTCCATTTTAGGAAAGAATGGAATAAATATCCGGGCCATTGCTCAGGGGTCTTCCGAAAGAAATATTTCCACCGTTATTTCTACGAAGGATGTCCGTAAAGCGATTAACGTTTTACATGAAGAATTTTTTGAAACAACTTATAAGCAGGTAAACCTGTTTCTGGCCGGGGTAGGAAATGTGGGTGGAAAATTATTGAAACAATTAGAAAATCAGCTTGACTATCTTAAAAATAATCTTCGCTTGAATGTACGGATTGTGGGAATGGCAAACAGTAAAAAAGCCGTTTTGAATGAAGAAGGAATTAATTTGAATAATTGGCAAAAGGAATTGGAAAATGCTGAGCCATCAACGGTTGATGAGTACGTGCAACAGATAATTTCCAGGAATATGCGGAATTCGATTTTTGTCGATATTACGGCCAATAAGGATGTTGCTTTCGTTTACGATAAACTTTTAATTAAAAGTATTTCTGTAGTTGCATGCAACAAAGTAGCCTGTTCTTCAGACTATGGTTATTATCTTACATTGAAAAATATAGCCCGGGAATACAACGCATTATTTTTGTTCGACACCAATGTGGGTGCCGGTTTACCCATCATAAGTACCTTGAACGATTTAATTCGGAGTGGCGATAAGATAAATCGTATGGAAGCTGTTTTAAGTGGTACGTTGAATTTTGTTTTTAATAATTATGATGGAACAAGGGATTTTGCAGAGGTAGTAAAACAGGCTCAGGACGAGGGTTACACCGAACCTGATCCACGCCTTGACCTGAGTGGAACAGATGTGATGCGTAAAATAATGATCCTTGCAAGAGAATCCGGTGTAAAGATTGATATGGAAGAGATTGAAAATATTTCATTCATGCCGGCATCCTGTATGGAAGGCTCGGTGGAGAATTTTTATAGTGAAATGAAAAAGCATGAAGTTCATTTCAAAAAATTATATGAAGCCGCTGCAGTTAATAATTGCAAATTAAAATTTGTAGCTAAGTATGAAAACGGAAAAGCATCAGGAGGGCTGCAACAAATTCCAAACCAACACGATTTTTATCATTTGTATGGAAAAGATAATATTGTTTTATTTTTTACCGATCGTTATGTCGATCAACCATTGGTGGTAAAAGGAGCAGGTGCAGGAGCAGAAGTAACGGCTTCCGGCGTATTTGCCGACATTATACGTGCTGCAAGGATTTAATAAAAATAAGAAAGAATGAATGAAGTAAAAGTTTCAAGTCCGGCAACTATTTCCAATTTGGTATGTGGATTTGATATTATTGGATTGGCTTTGAATGATCCGCAGGAATTTGTAACTATTAAGCATAGTAAAAATCCGGGTATTTCAATTCAACATATCGATCAATATAATCTGCCAACGGATCCGAAAATGAATGTTGCAGGAGTTGCATTGCAATCCATGCTGGATGAATTGGGTATTAAATCAGGATTCGAATTAATCATTGATAAAAAAATAAATCCGGGTAGTGGGCTGGGTTCCAGTGCGGCCAGTGCTGCAGGAACCATTGTTGCTGCCAATATTTTATTGGGTACTAATTTGGCTGAGAAAGAGCTGGTAAGATTTGCAATGAATGGAGAAATAGTTGCCAGTGGGGCAAAGCATGCCGATAATATTGCGCCATGCATTTATGGTGGGGTAACCGTTATACGGGATACTGCCACCTATGATATTGTCCGGTTGAAATCGCCACCGCTTTATATATCCATCATCCACCCGCAGATAGAAATTAAAACAGCTGAATCAAGAAAAATATTACCCAAAGAAATTCCATTAAAAGATGCGGTTATTCAATGGGGAAATATTGCTGCATTGGTTGCGGGTTTCATGCAAAATGATCTGGATCTGATTGGACGGTCCATGAATGATATAATTATAGAACCCGTAAGAAGCAAATTTATTCCCGGATTTGATGAACTGAAAAAAAGATGCATGGATGCAGGAGCACTGGCTGGTGGCATTTCAGGTTCAGGACCTTCCGTTTTTATGTTCAGTAAAGATGCAAATACAGGAAAAAAAATAAGAACGGTTATGTGTGATGTGTATAATAATCTCGGAATGAAATACAGTGATTACCTGACTACAATTAATAATGAAGGCGTTAAAATACTTGAAACAAAATAAGGATTCATGGATTATTACAGTTTAAATAAAATTGCTCCCCATACCGATTTTCGACATGCTACAATCAATGGACTTGCACCTGATAAAGGGTTGTACTTCCCAGGTGAAATTCCAAAAATTGAAAAATCATTTTTTGAAAATATTGAATCCATCAGTGATACAGATATAGCTTTCCGAGTTATTCATCCATTTATTGGAAATACAATTCCGGATTCAGAATTATATAAAATAGTCAGTGAGACAATCAATTTTCCGGTTCCACTGGTTGAAGTAGAAAACAATATTTTTTCTCTCGAACTTTTTCACGGTCCTACCTTGGCTTTCAAGGATGTGGGGGCAAGGTTTATGAGCCGCTGTCTGAGTTATTTTGTAAAAGAAAGAACTGGGAAAGTAGTAGTATTGGTTGCAACCTCAGGTGATACTGGAGGGGCAGTGGCTAACGGGTTTTATGGAGTAGAAAATGTCGAGGTGGTCATTCTTTACCCATCGGGTAAAGTGAGTGCATTACAGGAAAAACAATTGACAACACTGGGAAAAAATATTTATGCACTGGAAGTGAAAGGAAGTTTTGATGATTGCCAGAACATGGTAAAAAAAGCTTTTGTGGATGAGCGATTAAAGAATGAAATATTTCTAACGTCTGCCAATTCCATCAATGTTGCCCGTTGGTTACCACAACAGTTTTACTATTTTTTAGCATATAAACAATGGAAGGATAAATCGAATCCGCCGGTAATAGCCGTTCCCAGCGGCAATTTCGGAAATATCTGTGCCGGGATGCTGGCAAATATTTCGGGTTTGCCTGTAAAACATTTTATTGCTGCCTGCAATGTGAATGATGTAGTACCACGATATTTTGAAACCGGAAAATATAACCCGGGGAAAACGAAGCATACAATTTCCAATGCCATGGATGTAGGAGACCCCAGTAATTTTATTCGTATGCAGGCATTATATGGAAATGATTTTGATGCATTGTCAGACAATATTTCTTCTTACAGAATAACGGATGATGAAACAAAAGAAACAATCCGCGATATTTATATGAATAAAAACTATTT
>JAYWCV010000084.1:0-7847 GCA_043780275.1 Chitinophagaceae bacterium | reverse complement strand
GTATTTTTTGAGGTAGCCGGTCTTTATTTCGGATCCACCGTTGTTTTGAATACCCGGTTTTGTGCCCCTAAACTTGGCTGGCTATCCTTCATTCTGATGGTTGCAGGTTTGGTACTTACCAATGTGATGGTTTTTGCCGGAAAGGCCGATGTAATGCTTACCTCGTATGCTCCTTTAAAAGCTCACCCACTCTATTATCTGGGTTTCATACTTTTTGCGGTTGGTGCCTTATTAGCTGTTATCCTCTTTTTCGGAAACCTGATGATTGCCCGCAGAGAGAAATCATACGGAGAAACTTTGCCCTTATTTACCTATGGTTTAATGACTGCTGCAATCATTGCGGTAATCACATTAGCCACCGGTGCTATTATTTACGTACCAACATTTTTATGGTCGTTAGGGCTAATACAAAATATTGACCCCGGCATGTATAAATTAATCTGGTGGGGAATGGGACACTCATCGCAACAAATTAATGTAGCTGCCATGGTTTCTATCTGGTATCTCGTTTCATTTTTAAGTGTAGGTGGAGTCTCCATTAACGAACGGGTTTCCAGAACAGCCTTTGTACTTTATATACTTTTTATCTGCCTGGCTTCTGCACACCATTTATTAACAGATCCGGGTTTAAGCAGTGCCTGGAAAGTATGGAACACCAGTTACGCCATGTACCTGGCAGTACTTGCCTCCATGATTCATGCCTTCGCAGTACCCTCCAGTTTTGAATCTGCTCAAAGAAGATGGGGATTCAATAAAGGATTATTTCAATGGCTTACAAAAGCTCCCTGGTCCAATCCTGCGTTTTCATCGATCATATTAGCGGTTATTGGTTTTGGTTTTATAGGTGGTACTACCGGCGTTATTTTTGGAATGGAACAAACCAATATCATCGTTCATAATACCCTGGCTATTCCCGGGCATTTTAAAGGAACAGTTGTAATAGGCACTACCCTTACTTTCATGGGTATTACTTATTATTTAATCCCATTAATATTCAGAAGAAAAATTGTCGCCTTTAAACTGGCTCAATGGCAACCCTGGATGTTTTTCATTGGTATTGCCATCTTATCCATATCCATGATTGTTCTTGGACAGATGGGTGTTCCACGGCGTCATTGGGATACATCATTCTCAGGAGGTGTTTTTACCCATAATTTCAATCCGGCTGTTGATTTTTTCTGGACATTAATGATGATAGGAGGAACGATTGCTTTCCTTGCCACACTGATCTGGATTTTGATAGTAGTGATATCTGTTTTCTTCGGACCAAGAGTTAATGGTCCCCAGGATATGCAGTTAGCTATATCGCCGATTGCTCCGGAAGCAAAACCACACAAAGGCTATGAAGCACCCGGCACACTTATACTCACATTAATATTCCTGCTTGTATTTATGGCTCTGTTTTTTCTAAACTGGAAATGGCTGGCAGCAACCTGGAATGTCAATTAAAGGAATCACCTATGTAAAACTAATTGCTTAGAAGAACTCCGGGATAATGCCCGGAGTTTTTAACTTTAAGAAACATGTATTATCCGAAAACCATTTTTGCCTTTTTTTGCCTGATCCTTTTCAGCAGCTTTAAATTTCCTGATGAAAAAATATTCTTAAACAGAAAAATAAAAAATATTACTGTTTTTGACGCAGATGGAAACCGTTTTGAATTATTCTCTCTTATCGGGAAAAAACCCCTTATCATATCTCCTGTTTATACAAATTGTCCTTCTGTTTGTGGCTTATTGAGCTTTGGTGTAAAAAAATCAGTAACCGAATTGGGTACGCTTGGAAAAGATTTTAACATGGTTAGTTTTTCATTCGACAGCCTGGACAAAGAACCGAATCTTGCTTCATTTGAAAACAGATGGGCAATGGATGGCACTAACTGGAAAACAATTTCTGCAGATGCAGGAAGTATAAAAGAACTCATGCAATCGATTGACTTCAGTTACGACTATAACCAGACAACTAAAGAATATGACCACCCTTCCATATTAGTTGTAATTACAGCTAGTGGAAGAATTTCCCGGTATATCTACGGTATCAACCCATCCAAAAAAGATATTGAATTAGCTGTGCTCGATGCTACATCAGAAATATCAAGACCCGGCATCATTAAAGGATTTTATTTAAAATGCTTTGCATTTGATCCTGTTTTAAAAACATACAAACTCGATTGGGGCTTCCTCATCTCAACCTTTGCCGGATTATTAATTATCGGAATAGTCAGCAGCATTTTCATTAAATCTTTCATTGTTACAAAGTGAACAAGATGAATAAAAAAGACTCTATTCTTCCAATTCCAATTGAAAAAACTCGTGGACATCAACTCTTTCAGAAATTTGCTACCCGGTTCAGTAAAATTTATTCAACCGAATTGAACCCCTTTTATCATCTTGGCGACATGGCCATCTTATTTTTTATGATTGCCTGTATTTCCGGTATTTATGTTTTCATTTTTTACAATATTGATCCCCGTCATGCATGGGATTCAGTTGAAGCAATCTCCGGCAATTTTTTCAATGCTGCTATGCGTAGTATTCACCGATACTCTTCAGACCTTCTGGTGGTATTCATTCTCATGCATCTTATTCATACTCTAATCAGTGGAAAATTCAAGCGACTTGTTTCGTGGATAAGTGGAATCATTTCCTTTTTTATAGTAATACTTATTGGTGTTACAGGATACATACTGGTATGGGATCAGAAAGCAAAACTTACCGGATACCTGACTGCAAAATTTTTTTCGGGCATACCCATTTTCGACCCGTCCATTGCCGGTGCTTTTTTATTGAATGACTTGAGTGTTGTTGGTGGATTTTTCAAGGTTGCATTATTCGGGCACATTGTTTTTTCATTGCTGACCATCATTATCATCTGGATACATGTCATGTGGATTTCGAAACCTAAAATTATCTCTCCAAAAAAATTGATTATTTATACAAGTCTTGCATTGATCATCATTTCGGTTATTTTCCCGGTAAAAAGCGACCCGCCGGCACAACTTTCCAACCTCCCTTTAAGCACAACCTTCGACTGGTTTTATTATTTCGGTTATTACCTGATGAAGTTGTTCAGTGTATCGCAAAACTGGGCTATTATGATTGGCTCCGGATTGTTATTATGTATTCTTCCATACGTTTTTAAAAGAAAAAACAGACCACCTGTAAAAATAGATCTTGAAAAATGTGATGCCTGTAATTTATGTTCTTACGATTGTCCCTATGAAGCCATAGACATGCTGTTATTAAATGATCAAAAAAAAGCAATTCTTTCTGCCGACAAATGTGTCGGATGCGGCATCTGTATCGGATCCTGCAGAGAGCATGCCATCTTTCATCCGGATTATCCCATATTGAATCTGCAACAAAATAACATGACTGATATGACTGTTTTCAGTTGCAGTTATTTTCCTAAAACGGAGTTCCCGGAAGAACTGAAGATTGTCAATTATGATGTACCCTGTCTCGGAAGTATTTTGGCTAAAGATGTTCAGAAAATATTAAATAACAATAGTAAGTCTGTTGCCTTCCTTGGTTGCGAGGATTGTTATTACAGGCATGGTAAAACATGGGCTGTAAAAAGATTTTTTCGTAAAAGGGCACCTGCTTTTTCAAAAAAACAGGATGTGTCAAAAGTTCAGTTATTTACGCTGACTAAATACAGCAAAAAAAAACTGGTTGAATTTTTCAGGACTGTCACTGAAACTGAAAACAGGGAAAATAAATTATTGGTTAATGATCATCATAAAACAAGTTCCATTTTATCTGTACTTATTCTTACTGCTTTTTTTTCATTGATGGTTCCGCTTAGCAGTACGGTAGTCCGATTTTTTAATCCTGCAGAAAAAGTATTAATAGTAAATTTCAAATATGTTTCCAGTCCGACAGAATTTGTAAAATCATCTGCAAGCGGAATTCATATGCAGACCTTAAATCCAATAGTTAAAAAAAGGAGTTCTGTGTTGTTGAGGATTTTCTCATCAAAAAACAAGGCGTTGATCTATGAAAAAGAATATTTGCCCCGTGGACTAAAACAGGATATTGCCATGTTCATATACACACAGCTTGTCATTACGGAAGACGAAGTGGATGTAGAATTAGTGGAAACAGCATTCCCCGAAAAACAATTCAGACTCAATAATATTCAACTAAAAAAAGGAGATGGTACTTTCGTCGTATTTAAGGAAAACAAACTGATGATTCCGGAATAATACAGAATTTATACATCTGTTTTGATTTCATTTTTTGTTTGCATCGTTTCATACCATATCACAAAAATTGCAATCGGGAATAAACAGCTTGCTGCCAATATCCATTTGTTGAAATCAGAAAAAAGGGAACCATATTTTTCACTCACTGCCTGAAATAAAAGAATGCCTTCCATTAATATAAATGCAAACAGAAACAAACCCATTGCAAGTCGATGCATCCATGTTGTTTTAAACATTGTTGCCATTGAACCAAATATGAAAAGGCTTACAAATCCAATCAGCACAAAATGTAAATACGCTATAATAAAATTGCGATGTTGATAAGACATATCAGCAATTGCCGGAAATGCTCCGGCAAACTGTAATATCAATTTCAATGAAAAAATGGCTAAGGCAACGCTTAATAACCAATGCAAATAAATTCCCTTCAGCTTTGCCCTGACGAAATCCTTAATCAGAAAATATAATGCGGCCAATTGCAGGACAGCAGCAGAAGCTCCCATTAAATAAAAAATCATGTGAGGCTTCCCCCACAAGGTGGAAAGGAAATAAGCCGGGATGCAAGCGATGTTTAATAAGATAAACACCCTGTTGCCATTTGAATTTTCAGGCTCTCCAAAAATCTTATACAAAATGCCCAACAATAAAAAACTAAACCACCCATTGTATTGAAAATGCAGATAAAAATAAATAGCATCGAAATAAAGAATCGAACCGGCCTTACCCATGATGATAAATGGTATCGTTGCAAATGGACCGATGGATGATAATACCAGGTAGAACAAACCAGCATAGAGGAATTTTCCGGATACCGTTTTTTTTATCTCCGATCTAAGCTTCCAAAATACAAATGCAAAGTAATAGCTGGCCAGAATTGATAAAGTGGAAAAAATAATACTTACACTGCCATAACCCTGAAAAGGAAAACTGAAAAGCATACCATAGGCCGAAATAAAGATCAACACAGCAATATTACGCCAATGCCGGTATGACACCCTGTTAACAATCTCCGTGTAAAATTTTAATACCAATGCCAGCAATGCCGGCATTATCCAACCACCCAAAGCCATATGAGAATGGGCTTGCAGAATATTTTTATAATAAACAGAACCAATACCTGAAAACTGGATGGTTCGGAGAAGTACTCCGACTAAAGCAACAAGAAAAAAATTAAAGATTGCATATAGATACACACGTCGGATCAGTTGCTTAATCTTTTGTGTATTTGCTTGTTCATCATTTTTATCAATCAATAATGACATCTTTCAACTTTATCTATTCTTATCATTAAGAAAATATTAAAACCTTGTTCCCAGGTATTCCGGAAGCATCTTCCGCCAGGTATCCCAGTCGTGTGGCCATTCTTCACTCCAGATATCCAATTCGTAATTGATGCCTTTATCATAAAGAATCCGGGCAAATTTGCCGCTGCTTGTCGGATCTTCGTAAGCACCACTACCGGTAAGAATATGGATATGACTGCTTTTGCGGATTTGTTCGAGTTTACTATGGTCTGTCAGATTAGATAAATAATGCATCGGACTGTTGAAATAGACATGATCATCAAAAAATCCTTTTGTATAATCAGTCAGGTCGTAAACCCCGCTCATGGCAATGACTCCATTGATGATATCCGGACGTTTTAAAAATAAATTCATACTATGCAAGGCACCAAAGGATGCACCACAGGTAATGATAGGGGTTTCCGGACTAGTATTTGTTTGAATGAACGGAATGACTTCATTAAAAACATAATCGTTCCACTGTTGCTGACGGATGGCTTTATGATGTGGATCCATTTCATCATTCATCCAACTTTCATTATTAATACTGTCAATAGAAAAAACCCGCACTTTGCCCCCATTGATAAAATCGGCCAGGTGATCCAATAATTGAAAACGTTCATACTCCAGGTAATCCGCTGCAGCAGTTGGTACCAGCAATAAGGCAAATCCAAAATCGCCATAGCTGGCAATAGGCATCTCTTTATTCAAAGAAGGACTAAACCAGGACGCCAATTCTCTTTTCATAATAAAATTTTTTTCATATGAACCCTTGCAAATATATCGATTTGACACTTTTGAGCCGGAATAAGCATTCGAAGGTTTGTCATCTACTCAAAAGCAGGTAAATTTGTCGCCATTCAATTATTCAGACAGATAGAAGCACATATAATGGAACTTACTAAAAATTTCGAACATCTAGCAGCCGAAGAAAAATGGTATCAGCATTGGATGGATAAAGGTTATTTCTACAGCACTCCCGATGACCGTGAGCCATATACTGTTGTAATACCCCCACCCAATGTAACCGGAGTTTTGCACATGGGTCATTGTTTGAATAATACGATTCAGGATATATTGGTTCGCCGTGCCCGTATGATGGGTAAGAATGCCTGTTGGGTTCCCGGAACCGACCACGCCTCTATTGCCACAGAAGCCAAAGTGGTAGCCATGTTAAGAGAAAGAGGTATAAATAAATCTACCTTAAGCCGCGATGAATTTTTAGCCTATGCATGGGAGTGGAAAGAGAAATATGGCGGCATCATTTTACAGCAGTTAAAAAAACTGGGATGCAGCCTGGATTGGAAACGTACTTCTTTTACAATGGATCCCGACTATTACCAGTCGGTCATAAAAGTATTTATCGATCTGCACAGCAAGGGTCATATTTATCGGGGAAAAAGAATGATTAATTGGGATGTGAAAGCGAAAACTGCCCTGAGCGATGAAGAAGTTATTTTTAAAGAAGTTAACAGCAAACTATACTACCTCCGATATCAGATTGAATCTGAAAAAGGAAATCCAATTCCATTCTCAGATTCTTCAACAGCATACATAACAATTGCCACTGTAAGACCTGAAACAATTTTAGGCGATACCGCCATCTGTGTAAATCCTACCGATGAACGTTACCTGCACTTGCATGGAAAATTTGCTTATGTACCATTGATCAACAGACGTATTCCGATTATAACTGATGAATATGTAACCGTTGAATTTGGAACTGGTGCGTTGAAAGTTACGCCAGCACATGATATGAACGATTACCAGCTTGGACAAAAACACAAACTGGAAGTTGTAGATATATTAAATGATGATGGTACGATGAGCACAGAAGCTCAATTATATATTGGTGAAGATCGTTTTTCAGTACGCAAAAAAATTGTAATTGAACTGGAAGAGAAAGGGCATCTGGTAAAAATTGAAGAATATACCAATCAGATTGGATTTTCTGAACGGACGGATGTAGTCGTAGAACCAAGACTATCCTTACAGTGGTGGGTATCTATGAAAAAATTAGCGGAGCCTGCTTTGAAAGCAGTGATGGAAGAAGATATTAAATTCCACCCGCCGAAATTCAAAAACCTCTACCGACACTGGATGGAGAATATCAAGGATTGGTGTATCAGCCGTCAGTTGTGGTGGGGACATCGTATACCGGCATGGTATGATGCAAAAGGCAATGTATTTATTGCAGAAAATGCAGAGGCAGCTTTAGTACAGGCCAAAGAAAAAAATCCTTCCCTGACTCTTGCAGACCTGAGGCAGGATGAAGATTGCCTGGATACCTGGTTCTCTTCCTGGCTTTGGCCATTCGAAGTTTTTAAAGGTTATTCTAATCCGGATAATGAAGAAAT